>CAIYQJ010000385.1 GCA_903928275.1 uncultured Chloroflexota bacterium | reverse complement strand
GGCGCCGCGTTCGCCGCCCTGGAGCAGATCACCGAGCTCGGGAACGCGCAGGTGCCGGCGTGACCGCGGCGCTGCCGCTCCTGGGCCAGCCCGCCGTCGAGGACGCCACGCCCGCCGCCGACGACATGACGCTCTGGAGCGTGACCACCATCCTGGGAGCGCTGGACAAGCCAGCCATCCTGTACTGGGCCTCCGAGCAGACCGCCCTCGCCGCGGTCCACAGCGAGGCCACCTGGCGCGGCATGCTCGCCGACGACGAGCCCGGCTGCCGGCACACCGACGCCGCCACGTGCGGCACCCTCAAGTGGCTGCGGGACGCCCGCTTCCGCAAGCCCAAGGGCATTCGCAGCGCCACGGAGCTCGGGACGCTGGTCCACGCCGCGTGCGAGCAGTACGCCCTGACCGGGACGCGCCCCGAGGACGTCGACGCGGAGGTCCGCCCCTTCCTCGACCGCTTCGACGAGTGGCTCAGCCGGTTCGGCCCGTCGTACCAGGCGACCGAGGTGGCCGTGTTCCACCCCGACCTCGGCTACGCCGGCACCGCGGACGGGTTCCTCTCGATCGACGGCGTCCGCTACATCTTCGACATCAAGAGCTCGCGCAAGTCGCTGGACAGCCAGGGCCGGCCCTCCAGGCCGTACCCGGAGCAGGTGGGCCTCCAGCTCGCGGCGTACCGGTGGGCGAAGTACGCGGCGGTCTGGCGCCCGCGCCGAGCCGAGAAGTTCCGCCGCCGCTACTACCTCCTCAGCCCCGACGAGCGCGAGATGGCCGTGCCGGTCCCCGAGGTGGACACGGGCCTCGTGATCCACATCACGCCGGACGCCTGCGAGGCGTTCCCGATCGTCTGCGACGAGGCCGTGTTCGAGGCGTACCTCGCTGTGCAGGACGCCGCCCGCTGGGTCAACCAGACGTCCAAGACCGTCATGGGCGCGGCCCTGGAGGCCGCGTCGTGAGCATCCTCGAGATGCAGCGGACGATCGCCGAGGCCGGGCGCATCCGCATCGGGCAGCAGGTCCCCGCCGGCAGCGGCAGGACCCGCCCCGAGAAGCTGGCCACGTTCCGCCTCACCAGCCCGGACCGCCGCCGGATCGAGGACGCCGCCGCGATGTTCGGCGGGTCCGTCTCCGCGTGGCAGGCCCCGGCGGGGCCGCAGTGGGAGGTCGTCACGCAGACGGCCGAGATCGAGGTGATCGTCCCGCCGCAGGCCATGGCGTTCAGCCAGCACTACGAGCTGTGGAGCGCGGGCGGGTGCCAGCGCAGGTGCGACGGGCAGACCGAGCACCTGGGCCAGCAGGCGTGCCTCTGCGACCCGGATGACCGCGAGTGCGACATCCACACGCGGCTCTCGCTGATGATCCGGGACCTGCCCGGGCTGGCGCTCTGGCGGCTCGACACGCAGGGCTGGTACGCCGCCCGCGAGCTCGCCGGTGCCGTCGACGTCATCGCCATGGGCGCCGGCCGCGGGATCATGATCCCCGCCCGGCTGCTGCTCGAGCAGCGGTCCGTCAAGCGCCCCGGGAAGGACGGCAAGCCGCAGACGCTGCGCTTCGCGGTCCCCCGGCTGGACCCCGGCATCACGCCCGGCGATCTGCTGCTCGGGCCCGGCATCGCCGGCGTCACGCCCGTGGCCGCCCTGGCCGAGGGGACGTCTGGACGCCGCCTGACGCCCGTCCCGCAGATCGAGGCGCCGCGCCCGTCCGTGGCCGAGCAGTCGGCCCCCCCGGCCGCCCGCGCACCGCGGAAGAACGCGGCGCCGGAGATCCCTGCATCCGGCCGCAGCCGCGCGTCACGGCCCCCAGGCGAGGACCGCTACTGGCAGGCGCGCGCGTTCGCGGAGGCGGGCGAGCGCGGCATGTCGAGCGACACCGTGCGCGAGATCGCGGCCGGTGTCGCGGGCGTCGAGATCGGCGGGTTCTCCATGAGCTCGCTGACCGAGGAGCAGTGGGAGCAGGTCCACCGGCGGATCCCGGCGTTCGCGCCGGCGGCCGATCCGGATCCGGAGGAGTCGGCCGCGCCGGTCGCCGAGCCGGTCGCCGCCGAGCCGGCGCCGATGTCGTCCGAGGCGTTCGCGGCATTCCTCGCGGACAACCGCATCGACGCCGCCTACGCCAGGGCCGTCGCCAACGAGATCTACCCGGGCGTGACGCGCATGTCCGGACAGCAGCGCGCTGTCCTCGCGGCCGCGCTCGCATAGCAGAGAGGGAGCAGGAGCAATGGCCTACATCCACCCCGAGGCGACGGACACCCGCGCCATGATGCTCGCGTCCTACAGGAAGGGCCTGCAGGACCTGATCGAGGACGCCACGCAGCGCCCCGGCGCCCGTCTGGACGATGACGGCGTGGTCACCATGACCCTCGGCGACTGGGACGGCGTCCCGGTCGTCACCCGCAAGCGGCTCGACGAGGCCGTCGACGCGGTGTTCGGGCTGCCCGTCCCCGCGCCCGACGAGCGCCGAGCCGAGGTCAGCACACCCGCGATGGTGTGGGTCTCCGCGGTCTGCCCGCGGTGCGCGATCCCGCAGGTGATCCTGATGACGGTCCACCCCGAGCTGCTGGTCGACGACGACGGGTCGGAGCTCAGGGTCAAGGCCAAGGCCAAGGGCGTGAGCCACACGTGCGGCCAGCTGCCGCTCCCCGTCGCGGAGCCGGGAGCGCCGGCCGACGGCCAGGGGTCCTTCGAGCTCGAGGACATCATCGGCAAGCCCGAGCAGGACGGCGCCGCGGAGCCCGATCCGGCCCTCGCCGCGCTCGAGGAGCTGCTGCGCCCGGGCGAGACGCTGGACGCGGCCCTGGAGCGCCTCGAGGCGGATCCGGACCACCTCGCGCTGATGGGCAGCGACGCCGGACAGCGGCTCATGTCCGAGATCAACCGCGGGCGCGGCCACGCGGTGCTGGTGCCCGAGCCGGGTTCGCGGATCCCGTTCCCGCTGCGCGACGCCAACGACGTCGACTTCGGCGAGGGCGCCCCGAACGCCGAGGACCGGGCCGCGTTCGAGCGCGAGCTCGACGGCGAGGAACGCGATCGCGAGATCTGCCCGTACCCCGGCTGCATCGCCAACGCGGAGCACCCCTTCGGCCACGACATCCCCGAGGCGTCCGAAGACGACGACTCCGACCTGCTGCCGGCATGACCGCGTACATGCCGGCGATCGCGCCGGACACCAACGCCGGGCCCCGCGGCAACTGGCGCTGCGCCGAGCGCAGCCCCCACGGGCACCGCTGCCGCTACCGAGCCTTCCACTCCGGGCCGTGCCGGGCGTTCGGGGTCGGGTTCTACGGCCACGTCAAGGCCGCCCGCCGGAAGGCGGCGCGGTCCAGGAAGGTAGTTGAGTCGTGAGCGCCAACTTCGCTGGTTGGACCTTGGTCCTGATGGCGATCGCGTCCCTGCTCGCCGGGTGCCCGCAGGCCGCGCTGCTGCTCTCCCTCGGGGCCGGCGTGTGCGCCGTCCTCGGGGCCGAGACGCGGGAGCAGGCCGACGCGCGGCGCCGCAACAGGACGCCCATGGCAAGGCGCGTCCGATGAGCAAGCCGATCGCCCTCCGGGACTACGCCACCACCGGCATGGTCAGCCCCGAGACCGTCAACGCCATCTCAGCCCTCGGCGCCGGCGAGGCGATGGTGACGCACGAGCCGTTCTGGGCCCCGGCGCCCTACCGCTGCTGGACGCGCCTGCTCAAGCCGGACGGCCAGTGGACGCGGAACCTCGGGCAGTACGGGGCCACCGTCCAGGAGGCCGCGGACGACCTGCTGGCGAAGCTGCGCGAGCGGGAGGCCCGCCGTGGGTGACGCCTTCTGCACCGCGACCACGACGCGCGGCACCGGCTGCCTCCAGCCCGAGCGGTGGCTCATGCAGCTCCTCGGCAGGACGCCCCAGGGCGGCCCGACCGTCGAGCAGGCGCGCGTCTGCCAGTCCCACGCCCGGATGCTCGTCAAGGCGGGCTGGGCGCCCGTCCGCGAGCTGCACCCGGTGGCGGGCTACGAGAGGACCGCGCCGTGACTGTCCCGCTGTCCCCGGGCTCGCCCCGCGCCGTCCACGCCCTGCGCTTCGGCGCGGAGCTCAAGAAGGCCATGACGGCCCGGAAGGCGTCGACGCACCGGCTGGCCGCGGCGTCCGGGTGCGGGGGCTCGTCCATCGCCAACTGGCGCTGCGGCGGCAACCTGCCGAGGGTCGACACCGCGACGCGGCTGGCCGAGGCGCTGCACTGGCCCGCGCTGGTGGACATCGTGTCGGCCGGGCGCTCCCGGCCGTGCGCCAGGTGCGGGCGGGTCATCTCCACTGAGGGCAGCGGGGCCAAGCGGTTCTGCGGCCCGTCGTGCCGCGAGGTGGACCAGCAGCTCCGCTCGCCGGGCCCCGCACACGACCTCGCGGCCTCGCTCCGCGCCGAGCTGGACCGCGTGGCCGGCACCAGGGGGCACCTGCACCGGAGGGCCCTCGCCGCGTCGCTGAAGTCGTACCGCCTCTCCGAGTCCAAGCGCGTCCGGCGCAGCGACAAGCTGGCCGCCCACGCCGCGCAGCTCGCCTCGGCGATCGACGCCATGTGCCGCTCGTGCGAGCCGGAGGGGGCGTGCGCGCAGCCGGAGTGCGCGCTGCGGGCGTTCTCGCCGCTGCCGATGCGCGGGCGCCCCACAGGGCTGATGGAGGCG
>CAIYQJ010000384.1 GCA_903928275.1 uncultured Chloroflexota bacterium | reverse complement strand
TTCATCGCGTCGACGAGCTCCGCGGCGAGCTTCTCGCTCATGCTCTTGCCGCTGCGCTTGCGCGCGGACTGGACGATCCAGCGGACGCCGAGCGAGAGGCGGCGGTCCCCGCGGATCTCCACCGGGACCTGGTAGGTGGCGCCACCCACGCGACGGGGCTTCACCTCGATGATCGGCGTGGCGTTGCGCAGCGCCGCCTCGAGCACCTCGAGGCCGGGCCGCTTGGACTGCGCCTCGGCGCGCGCGAGCGCCTGTCGCAGGAGGCGATCCGCGAGGTGCCGCTTCCCGTCCACCATGAGCTTCGCCGTGATGCGCGCCGTGGTCCGGTTGGCGGGGATGGTCTCGTACTTCGTCTTGCGCGGGATCGACTGTCGGCGCGGCATCTCGCTACTTCTTCAGTCCGGTCGGAACCGCGGTCGCCTTGGCGCCGTACTTGCTCCGACCCTGCTTGCGGTCCTTGACGCCGGCGGCGTCGAGGGTCCCGCGGATGATGTGGTACTTCACGGACGGGAGGTCCTTCACGCGGCCCCCGCGGACCAGGACGACCGAGTGCTCCTGGAGGTTGTGCCCGATCCCGGGGATGTAGGCCGTGACCTCGATCTGGTTGGTGAGCCGCACGCGGGCGATCTTGCGGAGCGCCGAGTTCGGCTTCTTCGGCGTCATCGTGCGGACCTGGAGGCAGACGCCACGCTTCTGCGGCGCGCCCGGGATGGGCACCTGCCGCTGGCGAAGGCTGTTCCAGTTCTTGCGCATGGCGGGAGCCTTGACCTTGCTGATCCTCGGCTTGCGCCCATGGCGCACGAGCTGGCTGATGGTCGGCACTGAGACGGTGTTCCTTTCCTGTCCTGTCTGCCCATGCGGGGCGGAGATGGCCCGGCGACCGCAGCGGCGGTCGCGTGGTCCGCTCGTTGTCTGCGGCGCCCTCACGAAGAGGTCGGGCGCCGATCGCCCGTTCGGGCGGCGGTGGGTGTCACGCGCGCAGTGGCGTGGCGGTCCGAGGCCGCGAACGCGGAGTGTATCAGCGGGGTCCGGGGGTGTCAAAGCTCCCGGGCCCCGCGGGTCTTTCGCCCGCGCTCAGAGCGCGGGCCTCAGTCCGCCGCGGGCGCCTTGCGGGCCCGCTTCGGCTTGACGATGGCGACGACTTCCGGCGGCGCAGCCTCGGGCAGCGGGGAGTCGTCCGCGTCGTCCGGGATCTCCGCCGCGGCTGCTGCGTTGAACTCCGGGCTGGCGAGGTCCGCCGCCAGGCGCTCGCGGAGGAGGTCGGCGTTGTCGTCCTCCCGCTGCGGGTCGCCGACGAGGAACGGGTTGGGCCCGTCATCCTCGCCCACGGACCTCTCGAGGACGCCGAGTGACGAGAGAAGGTCCACGACGCCCTCGGTGGCGACCGTGGCGGGCGCGTCGTCGGGCGACGCGAGGGCCGCGAGGAGCTCTCCGGTCTCCGCGTCGACCCCGATGACCGTGTCCGCCCCGTCGATGAACGGGTTGAACTCGTCGCTCCCGAAGCCCTCCGGGAGCTCGCCGCCCGCGAGGGCCTCGGCGGCATCGCGCCGCTGCTTCTCGCGTCGGGCCGCCACGTTCTCCGGCGCTCCGGAGCCCGCCGGGATGAGCTTCCCGATGATCACGTTCTCCTTGAGGCCGATGAGGTTGTCCTTCATCCCGTTGATCGCGGCCTCGGTGAGGACGCGCGTCGTCTCCTGGAAGGACGCGGCCGCGAGGAAGCTCGACGTGTTGAGGGACGCCTTCGTCACCCCGAGGAGGACGGTCTGCGCCGTGGCGGGCTCTCCGCCCTCGGCGAGGACCTTGTTGTTCTCCTCCTCGAAGTCGAGGCGATCGATGAGCTCGGTCGGGAGGAGGTCGACGTCGCCCGGCTGGTCGATCCGCACCTTGCGGAGCATCTGCCGGACGATGATCTCGATGTGCTTGTCGTTGATCGTGACGCCCTGGCTCCGGTAGACCTTCTGGACCTCCTTCACCAGGTAGCGCTGGACCGCGTCCTTGCCCCGGGTGTCGAGGTACTCCTGCGGGTTGATGGGCCCGTCGGTGATCGGGTCGCCGGCGCGGATCTCCTGGCCGTTCTCGACGAGGATCTTCGCGTTGTGCGGGATCTGGTACTCGCGTTCGACGATGTCCTCGGAGCGGACCACGAGGTGGTCGCCGTCGCGGACGACGATCCCCCTGGCCGGCGCCGCGACGTCGCGGGTGGTGCCGTCCGGGCCCTCGATGCGGGCGAGGACCTGCGCCGCCTCGACGAGGTCGCCGTTCGCGGCGAGGACCTCCGCCTCCTCGGGCACCAGGAGCGGCGTGTCGTACGCCTCCCGGCTCGTCACCTTCACCTTGGTGCCGGTGTCGCTCCGGATGATCTCGACGATGCCGTCGATATGGCTCATCTCGGCCTTCCCCTTGGGGATGCGAGCCTCGAAGAGCTCCTCGACGCGCGGCAGGCCGGCGGTGATGTCCACGCCGGCGACGCCGCCCGTGTGGAACGTCCGCATCGTCAGCTGGGTGCCGGGCTCACCGATCGACTGCGCCGCGATGATCCCGACCGCCTCGCCCGACGCGACGAGCCGGCCGGTCGCGAGGTTGCGGCCATAGCAGTACCGGCAGACGCCGTAGCGAGCTTCGCAGGTGAGCGGCGACCGCACGAGGACCGCGTCGAACGCGGAGTGCCCGTCCACCGTATGGGTCTCGAGGAGATCGGCGGCCTCCTTGCTGATCTCGACGTTCCGGTCGACGAGCACCGCGCCGGTCGCCGGGTCGATGACCGGGGCGGCCGCGAGCCGACCCACGAGACGGCGGGCGAACGAGCCGGGCTCCACGCTGATCTCGCCGGAGTCGGCGCGCGTGATCCAGCTCCCCTCCTCCGTCCCGCAGTCGAGGTCGCGGGTGATGACGTCCTGGGCGACGTCGACCAGGCGTCGAGTGAGGTACCCCGAGTCGGCCGTGCGCAGCGCGGTGTCCGCGAGGCCCTTCCGGGCTCCGTGCGTGGAGATGAAGTACTCGAGGACGGTCATCCCCTCGCGGAAGTTGCTCCGGACGGGGACCTCGATGATCCGGCCGGACGGGTCGGCCATGAGGCCGCGCATGGCGCCGAGCTGGCCGATGTTGCCCTTGTTCCCGCGGGCGCCCGACGCCGTCATCATCGCGACGGCCGAGTCGCGGTCGAGCTCGGCCATCATGAGGTCGGAGAGCTCGCGGGTGGTCTGCTGCCAGACCTCGACCGTCTGCTCGTAGCGCTCCTCCTCGGTGATGAGGCCGCGCTGGAACTGGCCGAAGATCCGGTCCACCTGCTCGTCGGCAGCGGCGAGGAGGATGGGCTTGCTCTCCGGGACGTGGATGTCGTCCACGGCGATCGTCATGCCGCCGCGGGTGGCGTAGTCGAATCCGACGGACTTGATCCCGTCGACGAGGTGGGCGGTCGATTCCGGTCCGAGGAGCCGGTAGCAGTCGTCCACCAGCCGGCGGAGCTGCTTGCGGTCCATGTCCAGGTTCTGGTAGCGGAGCCGGGGCGGGAGGATCTGGTTGAAGATGATCCGCCCGACCGTGGTCTCGGTGAGCCGCTCGACGGGCTCGCCGGAGTCCTCGTCCCACATGGTGACGTAGGCACGGACCCTCTCGTGCAGGTGGACCTGCTCGAGCTGGTGGGCGAGGATCGCCTCGTCCTCGTCGGCGAACGTGCGGGGCGGGCCGAGGGCCGCCTCGACGCGCTCGACCGTCAGGTAGTAGCACCCGAGGACCATGTCCTGGGTGGGCGCCACGACCGGGCTCCCGTCCGCCGGGGACAGGAGGTTGGCCGTGGAGAGCATCAGCGTCCGCGCCTCGTCCTGCGCCGCCTGCGAGAGCGGCACGTGGACGGCCATCTGGTCGCCGTCGAAGTCGGCGTTGAACGCGGTGCAGACGAGCGGGTGGATCTGGATGGCCGAGCCCTCCACGAGGACCGGCATGAACGCCTGGATCCCGAGGCGGTGCAGCGTGGGAGCGCGGTTGAGCAGCACCGGGTGATCCTTGATGACCTCCTCGAGGACATCCCAGACCGCCGGCTGCACGCGCTCCACGATCCTCTTGGCGCTCTTGATGTTGTGCGCGAAGCCCTTCTCGACGAGCTGGCGCATGACGAACGGCTTGAAGAGCTCGAGCGCCATCTTCTTCGGCAGGCCGCACTGGTGGAGCTTCAGCTCCGGCCCGACGACGATGACCGACCGGCCGGAGTAGTCCACGCGCTTGCCGAGCAG
>CAIYQJ010000383.1 GCA_903928275.1 uncultured Chloroflexota bacterium | reverse complement strand
GGCCTGGGAGATCGTGCTCTTCAACACGTTCCTCGAGCGGTTCCACCGCGACTGGTTCGCCGAGAACATGCCGCTGGTCCTTGCCGCGCGCTACCCCACCGGCGGGATCTGGCTGCGGAAGCGCTGAGGGGGCGCCGGCCGACGACGAGCGGCTCGGAGGGCGGCGGGCGGCTCGGCCGACCGCGAGCGGCTCGGCTCCCGCCGACCGCTACGGACCCGCCGACGGAGACTCAGATGGGGACGCGGCAGGTCCGGCGCCGCTCGGCGGTGCGAGGGCCGCGAGCGCCGCCTGGAGGAGCTGCATCTCCCGGCCGTAGGTGACGAAGTCGCCGGCGGCCTGGGCGGCCTTCGCCGCCGTGAAGTGCTGGTTGGCCGCGGCGATGAGCCCGGCCGTGTCGGTCGGCAGCGGACCGGTTCCGACCGGGCCTCCGCCCGCCTGGCCGCCCGTCGATCCGCCGGCGGTCCCCGCCCCGCTCATCACGGCCGTGAGCGCTTCTCCGAGCGTGTCTCCCCAGGCGACGGTGGACGACGACGCGACGACGACCTTGGTGAGCTGCGGGAACGCCGACTTCGTCGACTGCAGGTAGATCGGTTCGACGTAGAGGAACGACGAGCCGACCGGGAGCACCATGAGGTTCCCGCGGATGACCTTCGACCCGCTCTGGTTCCAGAGGCTGAGCTGTGAGCTGATGACGGGGTCCTGGTCGATCCGTGCTTCCACCTGGACGGGTCCCTGGGTCGTCGTGCTCGCGGGCAGCTGATAGACGACGACCTCGCCACGCGCCGCCCCGTCGTTGCGGGCCGCCACCCAGGCGATCATGTTCGGTCGCGACGCGGGAAGCATCGGCTGGATGAGCACGAACTCCGGCTCAGTCTCGCCGGGTAGTCGCATCTCGACGTAGTACCCCTGCGCGGCACGCGACGACTTGCCGCTCGCGGTGACGGTGGACGGGGTCCAGAGGTTGTCGCTCTTGTAGAAGCTCGCCACGTCCGTCACGTGGTAGCGCGCGAACATCTGCACCTGGGCGTTGAACATGGCCTGCGGCGTGCGAAGGTGCGCGGCCACGTCGGCGGGCATTGCCGAGAGCGGCTCGAACATCGACGGGAAGACCCCTTCCCAGGCGCGGATGAGCGGATCGGCGGCGTCCGCCACGTAGAAGTGGGTCGTGCCGTCGTATGCGTCCACCGTGATCTTCACGCTGTTGCGGATGTAGTCGTACGTCGACCCCAGCGTCGCGTCCGTGTACGGCGTCGCGTCGGGCAGCGCCCGGCTCGTCGTGTAGGCGTCCTGGACGTACACCAGGTGTCCGTCCGACGCGACCACGATGTACGGGTTGGGGTCGAGGACAAAGAACGGAGCGAGCGTCCCGAGCCGGTCCGCGAGGCTGCGGTGGAGGAGCAGCTTCGTCTCGTGGGTCACCTGGTCGCTCGTCAGCAGGTTGAGGTCGCCCAGGCGCGCGGCCCAGAAGAGCCGGGCCGCCGCCGAGCCGACCGGGATCCCCGCGCCACCCGTGAAGCGCGTGGTCCCGTCGGTGCCGCTCCCCGAGGTGGTGGGGTAGTCGAACTCGTCGCTCTTGGCGCCGACGAGGACCCAGTCCGATGGCCGTCGCCCGAAGTAGATGCCCGGCTGCGTCACGACCGGCGCCCCGGGCGCGGAGACGGTGGGCAGGTCCTTCACGAGGAGGCGCGGGAGCCCACCGGGGTCGGCCCCCGAGACCTGCGCGACCACGACGCCGTAGCCGTGGGTGTAGAGGACACGCCGCGAGACCCAGCTCGCGTTCGGCTGGCTCTTGCTCAGCGCCATCTCCCGGGCCGACAGCGCGACCTCGGTCGGTGTGCCGGAGATGGGGTACCGGTCGACGTCGACGGACGTGAAGTCGTAGTACTGGCGTACGGTCTGCAGCTGGTCGAGCGTTGTCCCGAGCACCGAGCCGACCCACAGGGGGGCGTTGTCGAGCGTCCCCTGGTCGCTCGCCACGTCGGTCGCGGAAAGGCTCGCCTTGGCCGTGTACGGCTGGATCCGCCACGGGTCGAGGTCGAATCCGAGCCGCGTCAGCGCGATGTTGTTGGCCACGTACGGCGCTTCGGCCACGTTCTGGCTCGGGGTCACGACGAGCACCTGGTAGGCCATCGGCACGACGACGCTCGCCGCGACGAGCGCGGCGTAGAACCCGGCGCCGACGAGGACCACGGTTCGGGTCACCCGCTCGCGCCGCGCGAACGCCAGCACGAGGAGGACGATCGCCAGCACCACCGACGTCGAGGCGAGGGCGGCGCCGAACGGGAGGCGCACCGCCGCGTCGGTGGCCGTGACCCCCGTGACGAGGCCATTCTGGCTGTAGGAGAGGTCGTAGCGGCCGAGCCACTGCGTCGCCGCGATCGCGAGCAGGAGCAGGGCGCCGAGCGCGCCGAGGTGCGCGGCCGCGCGACGACCGGTGAGATCGCCGCCGCGCATCGCCGCCACGCCGTAGGCGGCGCTCGTCAGGGCGAGCGCGAGCCCCAGGACGAGGACGCCCGCGTTCACGACGAGGTGCAGGAACGGGAGGGTGAACAGCCACCAGCCGAGGTCGAGACCGAAGATCGGGTCGGGCACGACGGCGCCCGTCGGCGAGTACGGGACGCCGTGCGCCCAGAGGGCGACCGTCTGCCAGGCGTTCCCGAGCTGGAGGCCGACGTACAGGGCGCACAGCAGTGCGATGCCGACGAAGACCCCGCCGATCAGCCGTCGCGACACTGCGCGCAGGTCGGGCTCGCCGGTGGGCGCGGGACGCTGGCCCGTCGGTTGCATGTCCAGCGAGCGCGCGGCCGACCGGAGCAACCGGGTCCCGGCCAGGTACGCGGCCGCTCGCCGCACGATGACGAGCAGCCCCGCAACGGGCAGCGCGACGACGAAGAGCAGGGCATGCACCGCGCGTCGGACCCACCCGCGACGCTGCGGCTCGGCCCCGGCGCCGGCCCGGCCCATCGTGATCCGCGCCTCTTCCGGGTCCGCGTCGCCTGCCTCGACCGGACCGCGTCCGGGGGCAGTCGCCGGGCCGGCGGTCCCGCGCAGCTGGGGCCAGGCGAGTGCGAGGTTGCCGACGAGGAACAGCCCGGTGACGAGCACTCCGACGAGGAAAAGGCCCGCGCCGTAGTCGAACCGGGTGGCCCAGGCGTCGCCGAAGCCGACGCTGGCGAACCAGATGAGGTCACCGAGGCCGCCCGCGAGCAGGGACAGGACCATCAGGGCCAGTGCGACGACCACGAGGAAGGCTGCGATCCACCGGAGTCGAGACCTGCGGCGGGAGGTCGGCGGCCCGCCCGGGTCCCGGGCCATGAGGGCCTGCGCTGCGCACCATCGACTGAGACCCTCGCTCAGAGGGTCGAACGGTTCGTTGCTGGGGGTCATCGCGTCCTTGGAAGCGTGGGCGATCGCCGACACGATAGCCGGTATCCCGCGGGGGCGCCGTCGGAGGTCCCGGCGATGTGGATCGGCGTCGCCCGCGCGCGTGGGGCCCCGGCCGTCCTCGCGCCGGCTCCCGGAAGTGGGTCAGCGCGCCTTCGGGGCCACGCCGCCGTAGCGCCGGATCTGCTCGAGCTTCTCGCGCTTCGACCGCTCGGCGTGCTCCAGGTGGAGGTTGACCACGTCCACGGGCTCTCCCTGGGCGATGACCCGACCGCTCTCGATGAGCATCGCCCGGTTGCAGAACTCGGTGACCCAGTTCATGTCGTGCGTCACGAGGACGATCGCCTTCGCCGACTCGACGAGCTGGAGGATCCGGGCTTTGCTCTTCTCGCGAAAGATCGCGTCGCCGGTCGCGAGGACCTCGTCGAGCAGGAGGACGTCCGGGTCGACGGTCGTCGCGATCGAGAAGCCCAGGCGGGCGCGCATGCCCGACGAGTACGTCTTGATGGGGGCGTCGATGAACTCGCCCAGGTCGGCGAACTCGACGATGGGCTCCAGGCGCTCCATGACCTCGCGGTG
>CAIYQJ010000382.1 GCA_903928275.1 uncultured Chloroflexota bacterium | reverse complement strand
CGCCAGGATGCCGAGGAAGACGGACGGCCAGTCGGCGCCGCGCATCCCCGCGTCGTCGTTGAGCAGGAACACAGCGTCCGACGCGGCGACCGCGAAGCCCGCGTTGACCTTGGTCGAGAAGTTGAACGGGCCGAGGACATCGAGCTGGCGCACGTCCACGCCGGCGGACGCAAGCCGCGAGACCTCCGGCCCTTCGAACGGGCGACCCTGCGTGACGAGCACAATCTCGCGGACGCGGGGGCCGCTGTCCGACGCCCGCTCCTCAAGCGATTCCACGGCGGGTACCAACGACTCGAGGCACGCGGCCACGAGCGGTCGGCCGTCGCCGCCCTCGTGGAGCGCCGTCGGGACGATGACCGCGATCGTCCCGGGCGGCTGGGACGGCGCCAACCGGCCGAGGCCGGTGATGAGCTCGCCGCGCGTGCTCCGATCGCCTCTCTGGGCCATGTTCCAACCTCAGGCCGACATCGATCGTGCCCCACCTCGGAGGGCCCACTCGAGGTCTTGGCCGCCGCGCGTGCGCGCGACACTGACTCGCGTTCCGCCAGCCCCCGATCTCGGATGAGGCGGCCGCCCGCGGGTCCGATGATGGCCTCCCTGGACGATCTGCGCATCCTCGATGTCGAGGCCTCCTGGCTGAGTGGCGGCGGACCGGATCCCGCCCGTCTTGGGCCACGCCCCCACGTTCACCGGACATCGGCCGCTGATGCGCTCCGGGCGGTGGCCCTCCGTGCTCGTGGCCGCCCAGGCGCTGTTCGTGTCCGGCGGGATCGGCGGGCGCCAGATGCTGGCGGCCGGGCGTTCAGTCGGCGGCGATCAAGCCTGGATCCGCGCCGTTGCGCAGGAGCAGGTCGCGCATCCGCGCCCGGAAGACCCCCGTGGCGAACGTCTCCGCGTGAGCACGCAGGTCGGGTGGGTCCACCGAGAGCGCGTCCACGCGCCGGATCGCCTCGGCGAGGGAGCCAGCGGTCGGCTGGTCGAAGAAGACGCCCGTCCGGCCCTCGATGACGGTCTCTGTCGCCCCGCCGCCCCGGAAGGCGACGACGGGCTTCCCGGCCGCCATCGCCTCCACCGGCGCGATGCCGAAGTCCTCGATCCCGGGCACCAGGTACGCGTGACAGCGGCCGAAGAGGTCAACGAGCGTGGGCCGGTCCACCGGCCCGACGAAGCGGACGGTGCGCCCGGCCGCGGCGCGCAGCCGGCCTGCCTCGGGCCCGTCGCCCACGACGACCAGCTCGCGTCCCATCTCGCTCGCCGCCGCGATCGCGAGATCGATCCGGCGATAGGCGAGCAGGCGCGCCGCCACGAGCAGGAAGCCCTCGTCCCGCGAGGAGAGCGGGATCCCGTCCACGTCCACCGGCGGGTGGATCACCTCCGCGTCGCGACCCCAGAGGCGTCGTATGCGCTCCCGGACCGTGGCGGAGTTCGCGACGAGCACGTCCGGCTTCCTCGCGGCCCACCGGTCCCAGCGCCGCAGCGATGGCCGGATCGCACGGGCGCCGAGCCGCGCTGCCGAGGAGGCGCTGGAGCCGGCGAGATACGTCTCGAGGTCCCAGGCGTAGCGCATGGGCGTGTGGACGTAGCTCACGTGGAGCGCGCCGGGTCGAGTCCGGACGGCGTTCGTGAACGCCACCGAGCTGCCCACGACGAGGTCGGCATCGCGAAGGTCGAGGAGTGAGAACCACGCCGGGTAGAGCGGGAGCAGGGAGCGGAAGCGCTTCGTGGGCCCCAGCACCCGCTGGAGTGGCCAGGGACGGACGCGGCGTGGATCGATCCGGTCGCCGTACGTCGCAGCGTCGAAGAAGCTCGTGTGGACGGTCGCCCCCGAGATCAGGCGCGCGAGCTCCACGGCGACTTGCTGGCCGCCGGCCTCGCCCACGAAGAAGTCGTGGACCACGGCGGAGCGACCAGAAGCCCCGGCCCCATGCCGGGGTGCCATGGGAAGCGCAGGATCGCGGATCATCGCCGGTTACGATAGTCGGCCCGGGCACGGCGGTCGCCGTCGACGCAGCCGGCCACGATGCGCACGAGGTGGTCCAGGAGCCGTGACGATCGAGCGTCCCCGCGTCGCGATGATCTCCGGCTCGCTCCCGGAGATGCCGTGCGGCGTGGGCGACTACACCGCCCGCATGGCCACCGCCGTGGCCGCCCTGGGTGCCGACGTCCGCATGGTGACGAGTCTCGACGCGAGGATCGAGTCTATTCGCGGGGTGACGATCGATCGGGCGGCCGAGAGCTGGCGCCTGCGCGACGTGCCGCACCTCGTTCGCGCGATCCGGCGCGGGCGCCCGGAGATCGTCCACCTCCAGTACCCCACGGCCGGCTACCGGCACGGGCTCGCCCCCGGGCTCCTGTTGCCTCTCCTCCGCATCCTCTCACCCCGCACCCGCATCCTCGTGACCCTCCACGAGTACGTGCACCTTGCGTTCCTGCACCGCCTCTATGTGGCCGCGACCGCGCCGTGGGCGCAGGCCATCATCACCCCGGACGCGGCGCAGCTGCGCGGCCTTCACCTCCCAGGCCGCATCGTAGTGGTCGAGATCCCACTTGCCTCGAATATCGAGCCGGCCGGCGGCGCGAGTCGTCGGGACTCGAGCGAGTTCATCGTCGGGACCTGGGGCTTCCTGCGGCCCGACAAGGGGATCGACCGCCTGATCGACGCGTTCGCCGCCGTGGCCACCGCTCGCCCGGCCCGCCTTGTGATCGCAGGCGATCCCGGCCCGGATGACGCGTACGCGAACGAGATTCGCGCGCGAGCGACGGCTTCGCCCGTCGGCGACCGGATCACCTTCACCGGTCGCCTGCCGGCCCCCGAGCTGTCGGAGGCCCTGGCCGGCCTCGATGTCTGCGTCCTACCGTACGTCGGCGGCCTGGAAGCGAACCGTGGCACGTATGCGACCGCCCGTGCACACGGGCTGCCGATCGTGACCACGACGACGGGCGAGCCGCGGTTCGACGCGGAGTCGGACACGGCCTTCGTCCGTCCGGGCGACCGACCGGCCCTCGCCCGGGCGATTCTCGAGGCAAGCGTGCGATCCCACCGACCGCAATCGGACCCCGCCGATGCCTGGCGGTCGATCGCCCTCCGCCATGTCGAGGTCTACCGGTCCCTCGTGGGCGGTCCCGACGCGACCCGGGGCTGAGGACGGGGGCTGTCCGCCAGCGGCGGTCCGTCCGGACTAAGGCGCCAGCGGCCCCGCCTTCGCGCATCTCTGGCATTCCACCAGAACGCCCGGGCAACCGCCCCTGGTACCCGGACCAGGTCCCGTGGCCGGCGCAGACACCGGACGAAGATGCCGGGTGACTTGTAGAACAGCGCCCAGGCGAGCGAGGTGACGTTCTCGCCTGCCGTGCCGTGCCGCCGCATGAAGAGGATCCCGTTGCGGAGCATGAGGTACCGGAGCTGCATCGGCGCCGCCAGGCTTGCGCGCGCGTGCGTGAGCGAGGTCGCGGGCTGGACGAGGATGCGAAACCCGAGGGTCCGGGCCCGGATCGCCCAGTCGAGCTCCTCCCAGTACATGAAGTACTCGGGCGCGAGACCACCCACGGCCCGCACTGCGTCCGTGCCCACGAGCATGCAGGGACCGTCGAGCCACTCCGCTTCGTACGGCGTGGCGCTCTGCGGCTCCCGCCAGAAGCGCCCCCGCCCACGCACCCAGTCCACCCATCCGCCGGCCGAGAAGATGCTCCCGTCCGGGTCGCGGACAATGGGGCCGACGGCCGCGACATCCGGGCCGGTCGCCGAAAGGAGCCGGTCGAGCATCTCGGGGTCGGTGATGACGACGTCGTTGTTCAGGAGCAGGACATGGCTGGCGCCCCGATGCATCGCCCACTCGAGGGCCGCGTTGTAGCCGCCT
>CAIYQJ010000381.1 GCA_903928275.1 uncultured Chloroflexota bacterium | reverse complement strand
CGCATGGTACCGACCGGCGGCCGTCCCCGACCGTGTCGGTGCGGCAGGTCCGGTCACCCTCGCATGGTACCGACCGGCGGCCGTCCCCGACCGGCGCCCGGGCGGCGCCGACCGGGCGTGCGTCGGCAGGCCCATGCCGCGAACGCCCCCTCCCGCGCCACGCCCGCTCCCGGGGAGCGGTAGACTCGGTCGTCGTGAGCCATCCCGCCCTTGGGGCGATGCCCCCGGACATGACCGCAGGCTTCCCGGAAGCC
Source organism: uncultured Chloroflexota bacterium (assembly GCA_903928275.1). GTDB lineage: Bacteria > Chloroflexota > Limnocylindria > Limnocylindrales > CSP1-4 > CAIYQJ01. Next base: position 5,868 of record CAIYQJ010000381.1, on the reverse strand, counting down.
GCCGCGCGTCTCGTCGCGGCCACCGACGCGATCGGTGTGCGCGCGCTCGGGGACGCCCTCGAAGCAGTGCCCGGGATGCGCGAGCGATACGACGACCACGGCCTCCGCCTGCTCCTGCGCGACACGCGGATCATCGTGGAGCGCGTCGCGAAGTCCGTGGCGTCCGGAGACCCGACCTGGACGCGCGAGTGGACCGACTGGGTGGCGCCGGTCTACCGCAGGCGCGGCGTGCCCCTGGACGACGTCGCGGCCCTCATGCAGGCCATCCGCGGCGCCGCGGCGCCCGTCCTGTCGGAGGAGGAGCGCGTGCCGATGAACGAGGCCCTCGACGCGGCCGTCGCGGTCTGCCGCTACCACCGCCGGTTCTCGGGCGATGCGCGGAGGCGGAACCCCATCCTCGCCGCGCTCTACAAGGGCGCCTGACGTGACGATCAAGTGGGTCCAGGCCGACCCGCTCGTCATGAACGGCGAGCCGTTCTGCCACGGGAGCCGCGTGACGGTCGGCCAGCTGCTCGAGATGCGCCGCAACGGGCTCACGCTCGTCGAGATCGTCACCCGTCATCCCGAGCTGCGGCGGATGGGGATCGCGGCCGCGTACGTGTTCGCCGCCGAGCACCCGGAGCGCTACGGCGCGTTCATCGAGTCTGACGGGTCGCTCGTCGGGCCCGGCTACACGGACGAGGAGGCCGCGGGCCTGCCGGAGCGACTCCGGGCGCCCGGGATCGTCGTCAAGCCGCCCGTCGCAGCCTGACGGGCGCGGCCCGCCGGGACGCGGGCTCCCGGCGCGACGGCGACCCGCCATCCCCCGGCGACCCGCCATCCCCCGGCGACCCGCCCTATATCCGACTCATTCGCTCGGGTATCTCGCGTCGCGGTGGTATTCTCTCCTGCACACACCCGCATCGGGACCTGACGACACGATGACCGAACCCACCTCCATTCCCGGGGCCATCTCGACTCCCGGGACTACCCCGGACGCCTCGTCCGCCGAGCCCACAACGCCGGGATTCGATCCGGTCCGTCGTGCTCGCGAGCTGGCGGTCCTCGACGCGCTCCGGTCCGTCGTCGATCCCGAGATCGGGATGAACGTGGTGGAGCTCGCGCTCATCAAGCAGATCATCCTCGGCGAGACCGAGTCCGAGGTGAAGATGATCCTCACGACGCCCTTCTGCCCGTACGCCGGCTCGATGATCGCCCAGGTCCGGGAGCAGGCCGAGGCGGCGCTGGACCAGCCGGTGAAGGTGACGCTCCTCGCCGAGCGATGGGACCCGCGCGACGCGGGCCTGATGTGGTGACCAGGACGACGGACCCGCTCGAGCACTCCGCCGTCGCGACGCGCCGGGGCGACGACGGCTCCACCGCGCTCCTCTTCGGCGGCCCGCGCATCGCGAAGGACGACCCCCGCGCCGAGGCGTACGGCACGATCGACGAGGCCGTGGCGGCCTTCGGGCTCGCCCGCGCAGAGCTGCTCGGTCGCGCGGCCGCCGGGACCCTGCCGCAGTCGCTCGCGGGCATGGCCGACCTGGTCCTGCGACTCCAGCGCGAGCTGTTCGTCGTCGGTGCCGAGCTCGCAGCAGACCCGGCCGCGTGGGATCGCCTCCGGGACGGCGAGACGCGCGTCTCGATCGAGATGCTCGACGCGCTCGAGGTCACCCTTGCGGGGCTCGAGGCGCGCGTCCGGATGCCGCACGAGTTCGTCGTGCCCGGCGAGACGCACGTGTCTGCCGCGCTGGAGCTCACCCGCACGATCCTCCGCCGCGCCGAGCGTCGCGCCGTCGGACTGGGGCCCTCCGGTCTCATCCCCGGCGAGTACCTGCTCCCGTACCTGAACCGACTGTCGGATCTCGTCTGGGTGCTGGCCCGGGCCGCCGAGCAGGCCGAGCTGCGACCGTCGACGCCGTCCAGGGCCCGCTGACCCGGATCTGTCGGACGGCCTTCAGGGGCCCGGTGTCCCAGGCCCCCGGCGCCGTGGTGTCGCGCCGGTCGGCGCCTACGGCAGGTAGCTCGACGAGAGCATCTGCTTCTGGATGAACACGCCGTCGGTCTGCGGGTCGGTGAGGCTTGGCTGCGCCGAGTCCATGACGATGTACGGGTGGAAGCGGACCTGCACGAGGTCCTTCCCCCGGAACGCCAGCTCGTAGATGAGCCCCTCCTGGGTCTGCCGGCTCCAGCTCTGGCCGAAGAGGAAGTTCCCGTGACTCGTCACGGCGACCCGCCAGCCCTTCGCGGGGTCGGGGCGCGTGACGGAGATGGCGCCCGCCCAGTGCGTCCCGCTCCCGAGGATGTCGTCGACGCCGGCGGCGAACCACGCGTCCCGCTGCTGCAGCGCGATCTTCGCGAACGGCGCCGAGTACTCGGGCCAGTTCCACTGGGGCATCGCGATGACGATGTCGGCCTGCTTCCGCGCAAGCGCCACGGCCTTCTTCACGTTCGCGGCGGTGGGACGGAGGGATCCCGCCAGCGTCGGGGTCGCGGACCTCGATTGCCCCGTGGCGTCCCATGAGAGGATCGCGAACCGCAGCCCGCGCACGTTCACGATCGCAGGCTTCATCGCGGCAGCGATGTTCTTCCCGGCCCCCGCGTGCAGCACTCCGGCCGCGTCGGCGTGCTTCACGGTCTGGAGGATGCCGTCCGTGCCGAGGTCGGTGATGTGGTTCGACGCGAGCGACAGGACGTCCATCCCCACGCGCTTCATGAGCCCCATGACGCGCGGGTCGATCGTGAAGTACGTGCCGCTGTTGTGCTGCGTGAAGCCGGCGACGGTCGGACATTCGAAGTCGTTCACCGCGATGTCCGCGTCGTGGATCATCGACCAGACCCCGCCGATCCCGGTCCCGGTGCGCACCGCGGTCACCACGGGCCAGCCGTTCCCCGCGGGGCCGTCGAACTGGCGGTCCATGTGGACGCCCGTATACCGGGCGGTGCCACCCTTGAGCGTCCAGTCCCAGCCCTTGCTCTTCACGACGGCCCACAGGCTCACGTCGCGGTCCGGGCACGTGTCGCCGGTGCTCACGATGGTCCGGATGTCGTTCGCGTCATAGAGTGTGGCGGCGCCGGCCATCTCCGCGGGCAGCGCGTCCGACGTGCCGGTGAGCGGGTACGCACGCTTCCGGATCACGGTGTTCCCGAACAGGTCCGCGCCGTCGATCGTCAGCGCCTTCACTCGCGGGTCCACGAGCCCCGGCGGGAGCAGCGCGAGGGCACCGGCCGTCTTCGCGAGGAGGGCGGGGATCGACGTCGCCTTCATGCAGGCGGCAGGCAGCGTGACCGCCGCACCCGCGATCGAGGCCGAGGTCAGCCCGCACGGGATGCGGACCTTGCCAGACTTCACGAGCGCAGCGACCTGCGCCGACGTGTACCCGGCCCGGAAGTCGTCGTTCGGCGCGACCAGCGCAAGCTGGAACGTGGCCGCGGAGCCGGCGACCGGCCCGGGCACGACGACGGCGCCCGACGCGGTGGGCGACAGAGCGCTGGAGGCGCTCGCAGGGGCGGCGCCGGCGATGCCCGGAGCGCTCGCCGCCGGGCTGCCCGCGGCGCTCGCGGTGGCCGCGGTCCCGCCGTGTCCGGACAGCGCGATGACCGCGACGGCCACGATGACGACGCCGACCACGCCGGCTGCGATCCCCAGGCGTGGATCACGGCGGCGGCGGAGGGGCCGTGCGCGGGAGGCGGACCGGGTCGTCCGTGGACCCTCCGCGGCCGTGGAGGGGGCGCCAGCCGGGCGGGCCGTGCGGGTCGCCCGGATCGAGGACTCGATCGGCGGTGGGCCGTCCGCCACGGCACGGCCGGACGCGGATGGAGGGGGAAGCTGCGGCCCAGAGCTGTCGGTCATGTGTCCAGCGTAGCGCAGGTCGGCGCGGGACCGATCCGCGTCGCGCCCGGCCGGAGACTCGAAGAGGAGGCGACCCGGGGGTCGCCTCCTCGTGGATGATCCGCCGGGTCGGGCTCGCGGCGCCCGACCCGGCGTCAGTGGCCTGATCTATAGAAGCCTCACGGTCCGCGCGACGCTCCACACGCTCAGCGTGAGGGACGTGCTCGGAAGATGGAAGCGGAACTGGGCCCCGTTCGTGCCGCCGGTGGCGGTGAACCGGTAGATGACCCAGCCCTCGGTGGAGATCCCGCGCGTCGTGATCAGGACCCAGTCCTGGCCGGCGAGCCGCCGCCAGACGTCGACGCGCATGCCGGCGAGCTTCGGGTCGATCATCGAGGCGAGCTCGGCGCGGTCGCCCTGCGCGATCCGGAGGGAGGTGCCGGTGCCGTCGGAGAACTCGGGCCGGAGGTAGGCCCAGACGATGTATGCCTGCGGGGTCACGACGACGATGCCGCCGGTGCCCGTGCCCGGCACGGTGATCTGCGGCAGGACGATGTTCGTGTTCCACACGGAGAAGGCGGTGGCAGAGGCCACGTTGGTCGTGAAGTTGCCGACCGCGCCGGCAGCGTAGTAGCCGGACGGGTAGCCCGACGCAGTCGTCGGGATGATGGACAGAGTGTAGGTGCCCGCCACGAGGGTGCCGAACCAGAAGGAGCCGGTGGAGCCGATGGTGGCCGTGGTGCAGGAGTACCCGGCGGTGCACGCCTGGACCGTCCCGCCCGCGAGCGAGCCGCTATTGGCGCCGACGACGGTCCCGGAGATCGTGCCCCACGTGGGCACCGGGGCGTAGCCCGGCACGACGATCAGGGGCAGCCAGACATTGGTGTTCCAGACGCTCACGGCGGTCGCCGAGGATGCGCTGGTCGTGAAGTTGCCGGATGTCCAGTTCGAATACCAGCCGGACAGGAACGACGAGGTCGGCGGCGTGATCGAGACGACGTAGGTGCCGCTCGGGAGGCTGCCGATCCAGTACGAGCCGTTCCACGCGATGGTCGCGCTCGCGCACGTCCACCACCAGGACGCGGACGGGCACGCAGTGACGGTGCCGCCGGCGAGCGAGGCGCTGTTGGCGCCGACGACCGTCCCGGAGATCGAGCCGGAGCCAGGGGAGTAGCCGGAGAGCGTGATGAGGGGCAACCCGACGGGCGTGCTCCCGACGGAGAACGAGGTCGCGAAGGAGACGTTGGTCGAGAAGTTGCCCGCGGAACCGACCGAGTAGTAGCCGAACGGGTAGCCCGAGCCGCTCGGCGGGCTGATCGTCAGCGTGTACGTGCCGGCTACCGGCGTGTCGATCCAGTACGCGCCGTTGGCGTCGATCGTGTCGAAGGCGCAGGACGACCAGGCCGTGCAGGCCGTCACGGTCCCGCCCTGAAGCGAACCGTAACTGGCGCCCACGACGGTCCCGGAGATCGAACCGACGGTGGGGGAAGGCCCGTAGGGCAGTTGCATGCTGGCGTCGTGGGCATCCGCGAGGACGGGGATCCCCGTCGACGTCGACTGGCTGAAGTTGCCCGAGGCGTAGCTGTTGAAGAAGCCCGATGGGTAGCCCGAGCCGAAGAGAGGCGTCACGTGAACGATGTACGTTCCGTCCGTCACGCTCATCGAGAAGGAGCCGGACGAATTGGTCGAGCTGACCTCGCAATCCGCCCCGTAGCACGCGGAAACGCTCGCACCGACCACCGCGGCGCCGTAGGGACCAGTGACCGTGCCGAAGATCGTGCCGGCACCTGTCGTGGCCTGCGCGACCCCTTGCGGTGCCATGGCGGGCACCATGAAGACGATGAGCAAGGCCGCGGCGAGCGCCGCAGCACGCCGATGGCCGACCATCGTTCGCACCCCATATAGGGTCGTGCGGTCTCGTCGTCGCGGTGGCCGGAGTCGAGCGCCGGACCACCAGCCCGCCGGATCCGCCGGCCGTTCCACTCGATCGCGGCCCGGTTCGCACCCAGAAGGCACGAGCGCCGGGTCTCGAAGGCACTCTGCACGCGGATGCCGTG
>CAIYQJ010000380.1 GCA_903928275.1 uncultured Chloroflexota bacterium | reverse complement strand
TCGTCGGGATCGAGATCCTCGCGATCGAGGCCCGCGTCGTCGTCGCGAGCGTTGACACGTACCTCAAGTACGCAGAGGCGGTCGGGCTTACGGCGGCGGCCGCGTAACCAGCGGGATCGGTTCCCACTGAGACCACGTCCGAGTGGCAGGATCGCCGGCGCGATCCGGCCACTCGGAGACCCCGTCAAAGGAGCAGGGGATGCTGACCCAGGAGATGAACGCCCTCGTCCACGAGATCACGAGCGCGCAGGACGCGCGTCTCGCGGCCACGGCGAGGCTTCGCAAGTCGGGACGCGCTCAGCGCGACGCGCGCAACGCGGCCATGGCGAAGGTCCGCAAGTCGCTCCGCGTCGAGCTCGGCAGGGTCCGGCCCAATCTCGCCCGTGGCGAGGCGGCCCGCGCTGCAAGCGTGAGGACGTGGCTCGGTGCCGTCAGCGCGGATCGTGCCGGTGCGCACGCTGCGTGGCGGGACATGACCGTCTCCCTCCAGGGGAAGCGCGTTGCGGCCGCGACCAGCGCCAAGAAGGCGGCGGCACCGGAGCCGGCCGCGGCACCCAAGACCGAGTAGAGAGCGCCGCGCGCTCCAGCGCGAGCTGCTCCAGCCTGCGGCCCGATCGGCGCACGCGCGCCGGCCGACCGCGGGCCGGGGCGCGACGCTCCTGGAGCCGCGGCTCTTTCGCTGCGCTGGGCCACGCGGTACGAAGCGCCGGCCGGGCGACCGGAGCCGATCGGACCGAGGGCTCACCCGCGGAGTCCGGCATGCGCGGGTCGGGCGCCGTCCACATCGCGACGACGGCCGGTGCGGCGAGCGATGTCCGCAGGACGGGCTCTCCGCGGATGACAGCGGCCGGCACCGCGGCCTCCGGCCGATCGCGGCCAGGGCCGTCGTCGGGACGCGACGAGGCCGGGTAGACGAGGCCAGCTGTCGGAAGGCGGGATCGAGACATGGCGCGTGCGGCGGGTGGCAAGCTCAGCCTGACGGTCGCGGAAGCCCTGCCCAAGGATGTGGGCAGAGGGATCGCCCGCATGGACCCAGACGTCATGGTCCGACTCAAGGTCGGAGCGGGGGACATCGTGGAGCTGGGCCCGCAGCGAAAGACCGGGCTGCGCGCCATGCCCACGTATCCCGAGCAGCGCGGCCAGGGTGCCATCCAGATCGACGGCATCGCGCGCGCCAACGCCCAGGCCGCCCTCGGAGAGACCGTCGAGATCCGGCGCTGCGCGTTCGACACCGCGACCGCCGTGGTCCTCACGCCGACCTCCGCGGCATTCGACAGCGCGAAGGGATCCGACTACCTCGGGCGCGTGCTCGAAGGGCTGCCGGTGACATCCGGCGACCGGGTCCGGGCCACGCTCATGGGCGGCCAGTACCGCGAGTTCGTCGTCACGGAGTCCACGCCGGACGGCATCGTGCTCGTGGGTCCCAAGACGAGGATCACCGTGAAGGGCGAGGGCGCGGGCTCCAGGCCCGAGGCGAGCAGCATCACGTACGAGGATGTCGGCGGTCTCCACGAGGAGCTCGCGCGCATCCGCGAGATGGTGGAGCTGCCACTCAAGCACCCGGAGCTGTTCGAGCGCCTGGGCATCGAGCCGCCGCGCGGCGTCCTGCTGTACGGGCCGCCCGGATCCGGCAAGACCCTCATCGCCCGGGCCGTCGCCAACGAGACGGACGCGACGTTCTTCCACGTCAGCGGGCCGGAGATCATCCACAAGTTCTACGGCGAGAGCGAGGCCCACCTCCGGGCCATCTTCGAGAAGGCTCGGGCCAAGGCGCCATCGATCATCTTCATCGACGAGATCGACGCGATCGCGACCAAGCGCGAGGACGTCCGGGGCGACCAGGCGGTGGAGCGGCGCGTCGTCGCCCAGCTCCTCGCCCTCATGGACGGCCTCGAGGCCCGCGGCCAGGTCGTGGTGATCGGGGCGACCAACCTGCCCGACGTGCTCGATCCCGCCCTGCGGCGGCCGGGGCGGTTCGACCGGGAGATCGAGATCGACGCGCCCGACCGGGCGGGTCGGCGAGGGATCCTCGACATCCACACGCGCGGGATGCCGCTGGCACCGGACGTGGACCTCGACAGCCTGGCCGAGACCACGCATGGGTTCGTGGGGGCCGACCTCGCGGCGCTCGGCCGGGAGGCGGCCATGGCCGCGCTGCGTCGGGCGATGCCGCGCCTCACCCTCGAGGACGGCCAGATCCCGTACCAGTTCCTCCTCGAGCTCGAAGTCACGATGGACGACTTCCAGCAGGCGCTGACCGAGGTCGAGCCGTCGGCCCTCCGGGAGGTCTTCACGGAGATCCCGGACGTGCGCTGGAGCGACATCGGCGGGCTCGCCGAGGCGAAGCGCGTGCTCACCGAGACGATCGTGTGGCCCGTGAAGCGCCCGGACATCTTCAAGCTGGCGGGCACGAAGCCGCCGAAGGGCGTCGTCCTCACGGGGCCCCCGGGCAGCGGCAAGACGATGCTGGCCAAGGCGGTGGCGAACGAGACGGGCGTCAACTTCATCTCCGTCAAGGGCCCGGAGCTGCTGTCCAAGTGGGTCGGCGAGTCGGAGAAGGCCCTGCGCCAGGTCTTCCGCAAGGCGCGGCAGGCGAGCCCGTGCGTCATCTTCTTCGACGAGATCGACGCGCTCGTGCCGACCCGGGGCTCCGGGGCAGAGGTGGCGGAGCGCGTGCTCAGCCAGTTCCTCACGGAGGTCGACGGGATCGAGGAGCTCCGCGGTGTCACCGTCGTGGCGGCGACGAACCGTCCCGACATGCTGGACCCGGCCCTCGTGCGGGCCGGCCGGCTCGAGGTCATGCTCGAGCTGACGCTGCCGGACCTGGCGGCCCGACGGGAGATCTTCGGCATCCACGTGCGCGGCAAGCCCCTCGCGGCCGACGTCGATCTCGACCTGCTCGCGGCACAGAGCGACGGGGCGAGCGGGGCGGAGATCGAGTCGATCTGCCGCAGGGCGACGATGATGGCGATCCGCGAGGTGCTCGGCCCCGACACGGCCCCGGCGCCGAAGGCTGGCGAGCTCCTGGTGACAGCGAAGCACTTCCAGACCGCGCTGAGTGACGTCGGACTGCCAGGCGCCCGATGAGACGCGTGATCCTGGTCCCGCTCGTCCACGACGAAGCGGACCTGGGATCGGCCGGTCCGGCGCTGCTGGCGGAGACCATCCGCCTCGCCGGCCCGGAGCGCTGGGCCGTCCATACGGCGACCCTGACGCAATACTGGGCGGAGGTGGCCGCGTACCTGGAGGACCTGGACCCGAGCCGGCTCAGGCTCTTCCAGGACGGACTCCCGGTGGGCGGCGTGGTGGGCCGAGCCGTCGTCGAGGAGGCCGCCCGCAGGGGCAGCCGGAACTACCGACTCCTCCTGGACCTCGTCGATCGCGGCGCGGATCTCTGCGCGACGGAGGACCCCGAGCTGCTCCGGCAGGAGTACGACATCCTGACGCGGGAGACGTCCCCGGACCGGCAATCCGACGCGAAACCGAACGCGGACCGGACGGCGGCCGACGCGGAGCGACGCGCGCGGCTCCTGCGCGAGCGAGACGAGCACATCGCACGGACCATCGACGCGACCCTTCGGGAGGGGGAGATCGGGGTCCTCTTCCTGGGCGCGGAACACCGGGCCACCGCGCGCCTGGCGCCGGACATCGTCGTCGAGCCGCTCAAGGATGCCGAGGTCGTGCGCGGCTACTTCCAGATCCTCCTCGCCAGGGGGAGCGACAAGGAACGCGACAGGCTGACGGCCTATCTCGCCGCCCCGATCGAAGCGCACGACGTCGAGGCCGGGGAACGCGGCGTCCCGGCGGCCTGAGCCAGGCGCGAGCCGGCGTCCCAGCGGCCTGAGCCAGGCGCACGCCGGCGTCCGCTCGGCGGCCCCGCCGTCAGCGGACCTCCAGTCCCACCTCCACGACCGCCCCATCCGCGAGACGCCACGCGCGGACGGACGGCGATCCGGTCGCCGGGTCCGCCTCCGCCGTTGCGAGCGAGACGAGAACGTGGAGCGCGTCGGCGTGGGAGGCGCCTGCCACGTCGGCGGCGGAGGGGATCGCGGGCGACCGGACATGGGAGTGGACCACGGCCCACACGACCTCTCCACGGCCATCGATCTCGAGCGTGAGGCGCACGAGGTCCTCGGACGCGACCTCGAAACGCAACGGCGACGCGGCGGCATTGCGCGCCGGCTCCCACCGCTGCGCCGCTCCCCCGTCGGCCGGCGCAGCGGTCCCCACGATGAAGCCGCACATCTCGTTCGGCGCCTGCGACCGGGCGTGCGCCACGATCGCGTCGTGGATCGTCGAGGGGAGCGCGACCGATACCGGCAGCGTGGGGGCCGCACCGGCGGCAGGGTCGACGCCCCCGACGGTCGCGGCGACCACGGGCATCCCGCCGGTCATCGTGGTCACGCCAGCGCGGAGACGGCCCTGTGCGCGCAGGTGCGGCACGCGGGATCCCTGCGCACCTCGACTTCGCGGAACGAGCCCTCGAGCGCGTCGAAGAGCACGAGCCGACCGGTCAGCGTCTCCCCGACGCGAAGGAGGAGCTTCAGCGCCTCGTTGGCCTGGAGGAGCCCCATGATCCCTGGCACCACGCCCAGGACGCCGGCGACCTCGCATGCCGGCACGAGCTCCTCCGGGGGAGCCGATGGGTAGAGGCATCGGTAGCAGGGCCCACGCGGAGGGTCGAGGACCGTGACGAGCCCCTCGAAGCGGAAGACGCTCGCGTGGACGACCGGGATGCCCCGGGCCACGGCGGCATCGTTCAGCGCGTGGCGGGCCGCGAAGGAGTCGGTTCCGTCCACGACGACGTCGTAGTCGGCCACGAGCGCGTCGGCATTGCCGGCATGGAGCTCGGCCTCGTGGGTCACGACACGGACGCCAGGGTCGAGGGCGGCGATGGCTGCGCGTGCCGAGGCGACCTTGGCGGTGCCCACCCGGTCGGTCGCGTGGATGACCTGGCGCTGCAGGTTCGACAGGTCCACCGCGTCGAAGTCGACGATGCCGATCGTCCCGACGCCGGCGGCCGCGAGGTAGAGCAGGACGGGCGATCCGAGCCCGCCGGCCCCCACGACGAGGACGCGAGAGGCGAGCAGGCGCGCCTGGCCCGTCTCGCCCACCTCCGGGAGGACGAGGTGGCGGGCGTAGCGGATCCTCTGCGCGTCCGTCAGCGCGCCGGGCCGAGGCGCCCCAGCGATGGGCGGCGGGGTCGGGATCGAGCGCGACGCCTCCGACCGCGACGGGTCGCCCTCGACCGGCAGTCCCAGGGCCCGCCAGTGGACGAAGCCGCCGGCCATGCTCACCACGTCCGTGTAGCCGCGCGACTCGAGCATCCGAACTGCGAGGAGCGACCTGGAGCCGTGCGCGCAGTAGGCGACGATCGGCGCGGCCGGGTCGGTGACCTCGTCGCCGATCCGGCCCGCGAGGAAGCCGAGCGGGACGTGCGTGGCGCCGGGGATGCGGCCGCGCGCCCACTCGTGCGGTTCGCGGACATCGACGAAGACGGCGCCACCCGCCTCGAGGAGCGCGCCGGCAGCCTCCGCGCCGATCTCGCGGAGCGTCAGGCGTCCCCCGCCGGTCCGTCGTCCGCCGCGGCCACCCCGGACCCGGCGGGCGTCCCGGTCGCGCCCTCCGACATCGCGTGCGAGAGCGTGTCGAGGGGCAGGAGCGCGCACTTGAGGCGCGCCGGGCTGATCTCGATGCCGAGCAGGTCGAGCACGTCGTCGGGCGTCATGCGCGCCACGTCGTCGAGGCTCTTGCCGCGGATCTCGTCCGTCAGCAGCGATGCCGACGCCTGGCTGATGGCACAGCCGCGGCCGGTGAACTCCACGTCCGCCACGTGCCCGTCCCGGACGGACAGGGTCATGGTGATGCGATCGCCGCACAGCGGGTTGGCGCCCTCCCACCGCAGGTCCGGCGACTCGATGACGCCGAAGTTGTGGGGTCGCCGGTAGTGCTCGAGGATGTAGTCGCGGTAGAGGTCGTCCACGGGATGGTCAGTCTAACGCCGCGGTCATGCGCCGAAGATCCGGACGACCTCGCCGAGCGCGTCGACGAGCGCGTCGACGTCCTCGCGGGTGCTGTAGACGTTGAAGCTCGCGCGCGCCGTGGCGGCGAGGCCCAGGCGCTCGTGGAGCGGCATCGTGCAGTGGTGGCCGGCGCGGACGCAGACGCCGGACCGGTCGAGCACCTGGGCCACGTCGTGCGGGTGGACCCCGGCGAGATTGAACGGGACCACGCCGCTGCGAAGCTCGGCTGCCGGACCGTAGAGGGCGATCCCCGGGACCGTGGCCAGCCGGTCGAGGGCGTACGCGGTCAGGTCGCGCTCGTGGGCGCGCACCCGGTCCATCCCGATCGCCATGAGGTACTCGGCGGCCGCGCCGAGACCGACGGCGGCGGCGGCATCCGGGGTCCCGGCCTCGAACTTCCACGGGATCTCGTTGTACTCGCTGCGGCGGAGGTGGACCTCGCGGATCATCTCGCCGCCGGCGAGGAACGGCGGCATGGCCTCCAGGAGCTCGCGCCGGGCCCAGAGGGCGCCGGAGCCCATCGGCCCGAGGACCTTGTGCCCGCTGAAGACGTAGAAGTCCGCGCCGAGCTCCGCGACGTCGACCTTCAGGTGCGGCACGGCCTGGGCGCCGTCCACGAGCACGAGGGCGCCGGCGGCGTGCGCCATGTCCACCATCTCGCGCACCGGATCGATCGTGCCGAGCGTGTTCGATACGTGGGTGAACGCGACCAGCTTGGGACGCAGGCGGAGGAGGACCTCGAAGACGTCGAGCCGCAGGATCCCGTCGTCCGTGATCGGGATGAACTCCAGGTCGCCGTCCACGTCCTGGACGAGGATCTGCCACGGGACGAGGTTGGCGTGGTGCTCCATCTCGGTGAGGACGATCGCGTCGCCGCGGCCCACGTTGCGGCGGCCCCAGCTGTACGCCACGAGGTTGATCGCCTCGGTGGCGTTGCGGGTGAAGACGATCTCGTGCGGATCGGGCGCGCCGATGAAGCGGGCGACCGACGCGCGCGCCGCCTCGTACGCGGCCGTGGCGCGTTCGCCGATCTCGTAGATGCCGCGATGCACGTTCGCGTTGTACGTCCGGTAGAAGTCGTCCACGGCGTCGATGACGACGCGGGGCTTCTGGCTCGTGGCCGCCGAGTCCAGGTAGACGAGCGGGTGGCCGGACGACGTGCGCGTCGAGAGGATGGGGAAGTCGGCCCGGATCGCGTGGGGGTCCAGCGCCGCCACGACGGGCGCCGGCACGCCGGTGTCGGCGCGGCGGAGATCCACCGCCCCGGCCATCAGGCGCCGACCTCGACGGGCTCGGGAGCCCGCGCGTCCAGAGCGCTGTCGGAGGCATCCACCTCGTAGCCCGCCTCGCGGAGGACGCCGGCATAGCCCTCGTCCTCGAGCCGGAGCGCGAGCTCGCGGCCGCCGGTCGCGATGATCCGGCCGCGCGCCAGGACGTGGACGACATCGGGCTTGATGTAGTTGAGGAGGCGCTGGTAGTGGGTGATGAGGAGAACGCCCATCTCCGGGCGGAGCTGCGCGTTCACGCCCTCGGCCACGATCCGAAGCGCGTCGATGTCGAGCCCCGAGTCCGTCTCGTCCAGGATCGCCATCTCGGGCTGGAGGATGGCCATCTGGAGCATCTCGAGGCGCTTCTTCTCGCCGCCCGAGAAGCCGTCGTTCACGTAGCGGGAGGCCACCGCCTCGTCCATCTTCAGGAGCTGCATCTTCTCGCGGACGAGACGCCGGAAGTCGCCCATCGAGATCCCGCCACGCGTGGGGTCGGAGGGATCGACGTCCGGGTCCTTCTCGAGCCCCTGTCGACGGGCGTTCAGCATGGTGCGCAGGAAGCTCGCCACGGAGAGGCCGGGCACCGCGGCCGGGTACTGGAACGCGAGGAAGAGCCCGGCTCGCGCGCGCTTGTCCGCGGAGAGCGCGAGCAGGTCCATCCCCTTGAAGCGGACCTCGCCGGACGTGATGACGTACGCCGGGTGACCCATGAGGGCGTAGGCGAGCGTCGTCTTGCCCGAGCCGTTGGGGCCCATGATCGCGTGGACCTCGCCGGCGTCCACGGTGAGGTCGATCCCCTGGAGGATCTCGAGCTCCCGGTCGGCGACGGGCGCGACGTGGAGGTCGCGGATGACGAGCAGCGGTTCGGTCACGATGGCGTGGATCTCCTGCTGGTGCCGCCCATCAGACGGCGGCCGGTCCTGCTGCGTCGGCCGCGAGCGTCCCGGCGCGTGGTCCGATGGTGACGAGGTCCGCGGCGGGCACGAGGTCGGCGAGCGACATCGAGTCGAGGGCGCCGGCGATCGCGTCGCGGACGCGGATCCAGAGGTGGTTCACCGTGCAGGATCCGCTGCGACCGCACGCCGCGGTGTGGAGCGGGTCCTCGCCGGCGCAGATCATGGGCGCAAGCGGTCCCTCCAGGGCGCGGAGGACCTCGCCCATGCGGATCTGAGCGGGAGGACGAGCGATCTCGTAGCCGCCGTGTGCACCCCGGGTGCTCGTCACGAGCCCGGCCTCGCGCAGCGGGATCACGAGCTGTTCGAGGTACGCCCGCGGGAGGTCCTCCTCGAGGGCGATCTCCCCGAGGGACGCGGGGCCGCGGCCGTGCCGCGCCGCGAGACGGACCATCAACCGCACGCCGTACTCCCCTTTCGTGGAGAAGGAGATCGCGCCGCTGCTGTGGAATGTCTTCACGGTCACGGTGGGTGGGTCCGATCCTTCCGGGGCGATCCATCATCCTCTGCGCGAGCGCGCCTCCAGCGGGCCGATGCGGCGCGGGGCTGGATTGCGCTCGGCCGCCGCGGGACGCACGACGGCCGAGCGCGGAGGAAATCCGAGTGATGTTGTAGGGATTGAGAATAGATGAGTCCGGAAGTGCCGTCAACGGGCGCGAGGGCAGCATGGATCTCGACCTCGGACCGCGGCCTGCCGCCACCGGGGGGCCCGCCGCCCGGGGTTCCGCCGCCTGCCCCGTCGGCCGCCGGAGGGTCCGCCGCCGCGGGTGTTGACACCACGGGTGTCGCCTCCAGGGGCGCCGCCTCCTGCCCGTCGGCCGCCCGTCTCCAGGGAAGCGGAACCGGAGCGGCGCCTTGATCGTCGTACCCGCATCGAGCCGCGACGACACATGGCAGAATGCGCGGACGACCTGTGGCGGACTTCGCCGATCGAATGGCGGGCCTGTGCGCGCGAGCGGCGATCCAACGTCAGAACCCATGAGCTCGAGCAGGCGGGACCTGCGACTTTGGAGGAACCGATGCAACGAACGAGATTGGTGATCGCAGGCGCCGCCGCGTCGCTGCTGCTCGCGATGAGCGTGGGCTCTGTCGCCCTGGCGGCCGGCGGCGGTACAGGTGGGACGCTCGAGGGCCCCACCTGGGTCCTGAACTCGTACGCCGTGGCCGGCGTGATGACGGACGTCCCGACGACGGTGTACGCAGATGCCGTCTTCACGGCCGCGACGGTCAACGGCAGCGGCGGCTGCAACGTGTTCAACGGCAGCTACACGGCCAGCGGAGCCGCTCTCACCTTCGGTCCGCTCGCGACGACGATGATGGCGTGCCCGGCGCCGCAGTCCACGGTCGAGTCCGCGTACCTCGCGGCCCTCGCCAAGTCCGCCACGTACACGGCGACCGCCGCCGCCCTGACGATCTACGACGCCACCGGCGCCGAGATCCTGGCGTACGACGCCGCCTCGCCCACCGCGATCACCGGGCACACGTGGCACGTGACGGGCTACAACAACGGCAAGCAGGCGGTCGTCAGCGTGATCGCCGACACCGATCCCACGGCGGTCTTCGGCACCGACGGCCAGGTGACCGGCAACGCCACGTGCAACAGCTACTTCGGCCCCTACACCACGACGGGCAGCACCATCAAGATCGGGCCGCTCGGCTCGACCCTCATGGCGTGCCCCACCACGGCGCAGCAGGAGCAGGAGACCCAGTACCTCGCAGCCCTCCAGGCGGCGACGACGTTCGAGGTCAGGGGCCTCAACCTGGAGATGCGCGACGCGAGCGGAGCGATCCAGGCCACGTTCGCGGCGCGCGCGGTCGAGCCCACGCCCTCCGCGGCGCCCTCCGCGGCGCCCTCGGTCGAGCCGACGACGGCTCCGAGCAACGCGCCCACCACTGAGCCGACGATGGCTCCGAGCAACGCGCCCGGCACCATGAGCCCGACGCCGCCCCCGACGTCCACGACCGGCGGCGGCCAGGGCGGCGGCCCCACGACGAGCCTCCTGCTCGTCGCCGTGGGCGCGCTCGTCGCCGTCTCGATCCTCGGCGCGCGCAGGGCGCTGCGCGACCGCTAGCGGCCCCACCGGGGGCGGCCCCGAGCCCGGAGACGGGATCGGCCGGTCCTTCGGGCATCACGGCGGCGATGGCCTGCGTCCGGGAGGACGCAGGCCATCGCTCTGTCCGCGGCAGGCCCACGACCCCACCGCACGAGGAACCCCCTTCTCCGATGGATCGGTTCGTCGCCTTCATCCGCAATGTCATGGTCGGGCGGCAGGGCCTGACGAAGGATGTGCTCCTCCGAATCGTCGAGGAGCGAGGCGGTACGCGGCCGTACTCCCACATCACGACCGGGAACGTGTCGTTCGACGCGGATCCCGGCGACGTCGCGCGGCTGGCGGTCGCGGTGGCGGACGGCGTCGCCGACGTCATCGGCCGGCGGGAGGAGGTGATCGTCCGCTCGCTCGCCGAGCTGCGACGGCGGGAGGCGGCGCGGCCGTTCGATCCGCTGCCGTTCGACCACGTCCACGAGCGCGCCGTCACCTTCACGGACGCGGATGTCGCGGAGGTCCGGGCGATCGCGCTGCCGATCGCGTCGACCCGAGGTGACTGCGTCATCTTCGCCACCGACGGGAGCGACGTCTACAGCGTGACGCGGATGATCGACGGTCGCACCGGCAGTGCCGGTCCCATCCTTGAGCGGCTGCTCCACCGCCGCGTCACGTCGCGCGACTGGCGGACAGTCGAGCGGATCCTCGCGGCTCACGGGGGCTGAGAGTCGCGCCGGTGCCGTCGTCGGCGATACTGCGCGGATGCAGATCGGCCTCTACACCTTCGGCGAGCTCGCGCCTGACCCGGTCGCGGGGCGGACGAGCCCCGAGCGCCGCATCCGCGATCTCGTCGAGGAGATCGTCCTCGCCGACCAGGTGGGTCTCGACGTCTTCGGCGTGGGCGAGCACCACCGTCCGGACTTCGTCGTCAGCGCGCCGGCAGTCGTCCTCGCGGCGGCGGCCGAGCGCACGGCCGACATCCGCCTGACGAGCGCCGTCAGCGTCATCAGCTCCGACGACCCGGTCCGCGTCTTCGAGGAGTTCGCGACGCTCGACCTGCTGTCCGGCGGTCGAGCGGAGATCATGGCCGGCCGCGGCTCGTTCATCGAATCGTTCCCGCTCTTCGGCTACGACCTGCGCGACTACGACGCGCTCTTCGAGGAGAAGCTCGGCCTGCTGCTGCGGCTGCGCGCGTCCGAGCGCGTCTCCTGGTCCGGCGCACACCGCGCCCCGATCGACGACCGCGGCGTGTACCCGCGACCTCGCCAGGAGCAGCTCCCGATCTGGATCGCGGTCGGTGGGACACCCGAGTCGGCTGTCCGCGCCGGGACCCTCGGCCTGCCGATGGCGATCGCGATCATCGGCGGCATGCCGGAGCGGTTCGCGCCGCTGGCGCGACTCCACCGCGACGCCGCCATCGCCGCCGGCCACGCCGCGCCGGCGCTGAGCATCAACTCCCACGGCTTCATCGCGGACACGTCGCAGCGAGCGGCCGACGAGGCGTTCCCGCCGCTCGCCGCGATGATGAACAGGATCGCGAGGGAGCGCGGGTTCAGCCCACTGGACCGGGCCGGCTTCGACGCATCGCGGCAGCTGCGGGGGGCGAACTTCGTCGGGAGCCCGCAGGAGGTCGTGGACAAGATCCTGTTCCAGCGCACCGTCTTCGGGCACGACCGGTTCCTCCTGCAGATGATCGGGGGCGGGATGCCACACGCCATGGTCATGCGCTCGATCGAGCTTCTCGGGACGGAGGTCGCGCCGGCGGTCCGCAGGGCGCTCGGCCTGTCGCGGCCGGCCGGCGGCGCGGCCACGGGCGACGGCGCGGCCACGGGCGAGGGCGTGGCCACGGGCGACGGCGTGGCCACGGGCGACGGCGTGGCCACGGGCGACGGCGTGGCCACGGGCGAGGGCGTGGCCACGGGCGACGGCGTGGCCACGGGCG
>CAIYQJ010000379.1 GCA_903928275.1 uncultured Chloroflexota bacterium | reverse complement strand
GGACGTTCCCGCAGCCGCGCCGATGACGCCGCGCCGTCACGCGTGACCGTCCCCGGCGCCTGAGCGGCCGACCGGTCCCGCGGGAGGAGGCACGATGCAGGTCCACCTCGTCGACGGCACGTACGAGCTGTTCCGCGCGCACCACGCGCCGCGTCCGCGCGTGCGCGGTCGCGACGGCATGGAGATGACCGCCGTCGTCGGCCTCGTCGACACTCTCCTCGCGCTCCTCCGCATCGAGGGCGCGACGCACGTCGCGTGTGCCACGGACGCCGTGATCCGCTCCTTCCGGAACGACCTGTGGCCCGGCTACAAGACTGACGCCGGCGTCCCGTCCGAGCTCCTCGCGCAGTTCCCGATCGCGGACGAGGCGATCGCGGCCCTCGGGATCGCGGGCTGGCCGATGGTGGAGCTCGAGGCCGACGACGCCCTCGCGACCGCGGCGTCCCGGTTCGGCGACGACCCGCGTGTCGGGCGGATCCTCGTCTGCACGCCGGACAAGGACCTTGCGCAGGTGGTCCGTGGCGACCGCGTCGTGCTCCGCGACCGTCGGCGCGACCTGGAGTACGACGAGGCGGGGGTGCGACGGAAGTGGGGTGTCGGTCCGGCCTCCGTGCCCGACCGCCTCGCCCTCGTGGGCGACGCGGCCGATGGGTTCCCCGGGTTGCCCGGCTGGGGGGCGCGATCCGCTGAGGCGGTGCTCGCGCGCTACGGGACGCTCGAGGCGATCCCGCGCCGGGCGTCGGCCTGGGACGTGACGGTCCGCGGCGCCGAGGCCCTCGCGTCCACCCTCGTCGAGCGCTGGGACGAGGCCGTGCTCTTCCGCACGCTCGCGACGCTTCGGCTCGACGCTCCGCTCCCCGAGCGTGGCGCCGACGAGCTTCGCTGGGACGGGACCCCGCGGGCCGCGTGGCTGGCATTCACCGACCGCTGGGGTCTCGAGCGATACGCCTCGCGCCCCCACCGCTGGCGCGACGACTGAGCCGCATCAGTCCGCGAGCAGCTCCAGGAGGCGCGCGTGATGCGGCCGCGGCGCCGCGACGATGCTGATGGTGCCGGATGGCGCCAGGACGTCGAACCAGGCCCCGCCGTCGATGTCGGTGACCGTCGCGCCGGCTCGCTCCGCGATGAGGCCGGCGGCGGCGACGTCCCACGCGGAGAGGTTGGACTCCTGGATGAACGCGTCGAATCGACCGTCTGCGACGTAGGCGAGCGACAGCGCGGCCGATCCGAACCCTCGTGGCACCCGGATCTCCGGCCGGATCCGGAGCCACCGCTCCGCGGACCGATCGCCCGAGAGTCCGAGGGACACGATGCAATCGCGGAGCCGCTCCTTCACGCGCAGCCGGATCGGGACCCCGTCCACGGTCGCCGGGCCGTCCTCCGTGGCCGCGCTGTCCTCGCCGCGGACCGGGTCCCGCACGACACCGACGACGGGCCGACCGTCGACGACGAGGGCGATCGACACGCAGTAGAGGGGCAGGCCGTTCGCGTAGTTCACCGTGCCGTCCAGCGGGTCCACGACCCACGTCCGGCCGGACGGCGCCACGTCCTCCGCCGGAGCGACGAGCCCGATCTCCTCGGAGAGCACCGCGTCGCCCGGGAAGCGCGTCCGCACGGCCTCGAGCACGAGCGCCTCGCTCGCGTGGTCGGCCTCGGTCACGACATCGGTCTCCGACTTGTGCTCGATGGCGACGAGGCGCCCCTGGAGATCGACGAGGATGGCGCCCGCGCGCGTCGCGAGGTCCAGGGCGAAGGCGAGCTCGGCGTCCCAGCGGCCGCTCGGCACGTCCGCGTCGAGCGCCGGACCGCCGGCCGCCGCATCCCGCCGCGGACCGCTCGTCATCGACATTCGACCGCGAGCGTCCGGACGTCCGTGCCGAGCACCGTCACGACGGACGTGAACGAGCTCGAAACGCCCGCCGCGATCCGCGGCGTCTGGACCATGGAAGGTCGATCGCCGATCCCGGGCGAGCGCGGGTCGAACACGCGACAGAGCGTCGTCCCCTCCTTCGCGCCGTCGTTGTGCACCGAGAGCGTGACCGCAAGCCCCCCGGCGGCCGGCGCCACCGCGGTCACCGTCCCGGTGAACGGGCCCACGCCGGACACCGCGAGCTTGGCGACGATCGCGAGCACGACGACGCCGATGAACAGGCCGAGCGCCACCGTGCCGTGCGCCTGGGAGATCGACGGCTGCGACAGGCCGAGCGGGTTGCAGGCCTCGCACATCGACCGGTCGAGCGCGATCCGGGCACCGCACCGCACGCAGCCGTGCGTGGGGTCCGGTCCGTGTTCCGCGGGCATATCGAGGTCGGTGGACGGCGCGGTCATCTCACGTGGTGGTGCGGCGCGTGCCCGGCGGCAGCTGCCGCCCGGTGGCGTCGCGATGGTGACACGAACGACACGCCCGCGTAGGGGACGGCCCGCCGGGGCGAGACGCGCCGCGCCGAGGAGAGCGCGGCTGCCGGGCTCCTCGAGCCCGCGGGGGCACGGTCACCAGGCGGCAGACGCACGGAGGAGCGCCGCGACGTCCTCGGGACCGCGGGCCGTCACGACAGCCTCGTCCGCCCCGATGTCGCGCCAGCGGGCCGGCTCGCCGCGCGGGTCGCGCACCCACGCCGAGTCGGCGAGCGCCTCGCCCGGCCCTTGCTGGAACCCGACGATGAGGCGCATGGACGCCCGGTCCCGTCCCGCCTCGGCGAGGGCCGAGAGATACGCCGGCAGGTCCATGGCGAAGCGCTCGGTGAAGGACGTCCAGCCGTCGCCGATGCGAGCGGCGAGCGCGGCTCCACCGCGCGTCTCGCCCCCCACGATGATCGGCGGCGCCGGCGTCGGGATCGGGAACGCCACCGCGTCGTCGAGGCCGTAGAAGTCGCCCCGGAAGGTCACCGGACCGCCGGTCCACAGCGCGCGGATGACGGCGACGGCCTCCTCGAGGCGAGCGACGCGCTCGGGAGCAGCCGGCAGGGGCATCCCGTACGCCGCGTGCTCCGCGGCGCCGCCGCCGATCCCGATCCCGAGGACGAAGCGACCGTCGGCGACCTCCTGCAGCGTGGCAGCGGCCCGCGCGAGCACGGCCGGATGGCGGTTCATCACGTTCGCCACGAACGTTCCGACGGTCACGCGTGACGTGACCACCGCGGTGGCGGTCAGCGTCGTCCACGCCTCGAGGACCGGCGTGTCGTGTCGGCCGCGGCCGACGAAGTGATCCCAGGACCAGATCCCGGCGTAGCCGGCAGCCTCGAGCTGGAG
>CAIYQJ010000378.1 GCA_903928275.1 uncultured Chloroflexota bacterium | reverse complement strand
CTGTCGCCATCGTGCTCGCCGTCTCCACGCTCCTCGTGTCGCTCGCGCTCGCCCGCCTCACCTTCCTCTGGCTGAAGGCGCGGTCCCTCGAGCGCATCGCGGGGAATCGGTCCCACGTGGACGCCGGTGCCTACCTCCGCCTCATCGCCCGGACCTGGCCGTCCCTCGCGGTCGTCACGGCGGTCATCTTCCTCGTCCAGGAGAACATCGAACGGCTGACGGTCGGGGAGCCGCTTCCCGGCCTCGAGCCCCTGGTGTCTGGACCGTCCGCTCGGCCGATCGAGATCCTCGCGCTCGTCAGCCTCGCCCTCGCGGCGCTCGGCGCCCTGCTCCTGTGGGGCCACACGACGCTCGTGGCGCGGATCGAGGCCGCGCACCGCCGCTCGACTGCCCGTGGGCGTGCGCCGCTGGTGCGCAGACCGATCGTCCCCACGTCGCGGGCGCTCCGCCCGCCCGCCTCGGTCAACCTCGCGCAGCGCGCCCCACCTTCGACGCCCGTCTCGCAGCAGGGCCGCTTGCTGTGGCCGCACACCCGGACCCGGATGCCGCCGCGCGCGGTGCGCCGCACGTCCGCGTTCCACGAGATGAGGTCGCCATGCATCTTCGTTCCCGCGCCGTCGCGCTCTGCACCGGCGCCGTGCTCGCCATCCTGGTCGCCGGGGTAGCCGGCGCCCACGTCGTCCAGCAGTTCGGTCCCTACAGCCTCGCGATCGGCTGGCTCCACGAGCCGGCCTACGTGGGCATCGAAAACGCCGTCCAGGTGATCGTGAAGGACGCCGCCGGGAAGTCGGTCGACGACGTCCCCGCGACCGACTTCACCGTCGTCGTGAGCACGGCCCGCCAGGACTCGGCGGCCCTGCCCCTCAACGCGTCGTTCGATCCGGACACCGGGCTTGGCACGCCCGGGGAGTACACGGCGCACATCATCCCGACCGTGCCCGGCGACTACACGTTCCACATCGTCGGCACGATCCACGGGACGAAGGTGGACCAGTCCTTCACCTCGTCCGACACGACCTTCGACGCCGTGAGGGGGCAGGCCGACGCCCAGTTCCCGGCCAAGGTGCCGTCGGGCACGGAAGTCGCCGCCCGCGTCGACCGGGTCGACGCGCGGGTCGCGACCGTGCAGGCTGCGGCGGACGCGGCGACCGCCTCCGTCGCGAGCGCGAACGCCGCGGCGGCGAGCGCGACCGATGCGGCGAACCGCGCGCTCGTCGTCGGCGTCGTCGTCGGCGGGGTCGGGATCCTCGTCGGGCTCGTGGCGATCGCGATCGCGCTGCGCTCGCGCCGCCAGGCCGCCTGACCGATGCGTCGTGTCGGGCTCGTGGCCGGTGCTGTCATCCTCGTCGGTCTCTCGTTCGGGCTGCTCGCTGGGCCGGTCCTCGGCCACGCGCTGCTCGCCTCGTCGGACCCGGCGGCGAACGCGACGCTGGCCACGGCGCCCGGCACGATCACCCTGACGTTCACGGAGGCGCCGGATCCGAAGCTGTCGTCCGTCCAGGTCCTCGATGCCTCCGGCGCGTCGCATGCGAGCGGGCCGGCGGTCTCCACGGCCGCCGGCTCGACGACCCTTCGGGTCCGGGTCGGACCGCTGCCCGACGGGGTCTACACGGTCGCCTGGCGCACCGTGTCGGCCGTCGACGGCCACGCGGCTGCGGGTACCTTCGCCTTCAGCGTCGGGGCCGCCGCTGCGGCATCATCCGCGGTGCCGGCGGCCGGCTCCGCATCGCCGCAGGGCGGGTCGACCGTGTCGGCCGCCTCCGTCGGCGGCCGGTGGATCCTCTACCTCGGCCTCGTCGGGCTTCTCGGCGCGATCGCCGCCTCCGAGGTCGCGCGTCGGCGCGGTCGCTGGCTCTTCCGGTTCCTCGCGGTCGCGTGGCTCCTCGCGGTCGGCGGCGCATCCCTCATCGCGGTCGCCCAGGCGAGCGACGCCGGCGTCGGGATCACGGATCTCGCAGGGACCTCGCTCGGCTGGGCCGCGCTCGGACGCGTGGTCCCGCTCCTGGTGGCCGGCGTGCTCATCGTCCTCGCGCGGCGATGGACGACTGCGCGGCGCGACCTCCTCCTCCTCGTCGCCGCGATCGTCGCGGCCCAGATGCTCCTCGACGCCATCGTGAGCCATGCGGCGGCCGCGCCCCTGCCTGTCCTGAACATCGCGATCGAGTGGCTCCACTTCGTCGCCGTCGGCGCCTGGATCGGCGGGCTCGCGGGGATCCTGGTCGAGCTGCGCGGATCTCCCCGCGAGGAGCAGGGACGGGTCTTCGCCCGGTTCAGCCGGTGGGCGACGGTCGGCATCGTCGTCGTCGCCCTGACCGGGGTCATCCGGGCGGCGGTCGAGCTCGGCTCGCCCGCAGAGCTCGTCACGACCGAGTACGGCTGGCTCGTCCTCGCCAAGATCGCGCTCCTCGTCGGGCTCGCCGGCCTTGGGGCCCTGAACCACTTCCGGCACGTCCCGCGGGCGGAGGACGGCGTGACCGGCGTTCGGAGGATCGGATCCGTGGAGATCCTCGTCGCCGCCGTCGCGCTCTTCGTCGCATCGCTCCTCGTCAACGTCGCGCCGCCGGTGGCCATGGCGGCCATGGCGACGCCGCCCGCGCCCGCCGGCCTGGCCGTCGACGGCCACGATTACGCGACGACCGTGAAGCTCCACCTCACGATCACGCCCGGTACCGCCGGCCCGAACACCTTCAGCGCCACCGCGGTCGACTACGACACGGGCATGCCGGTGGCGGCGACCTCGATCGGTCTGCGCTTCATCTTCCCGGGCAGGCCGGACGTGGGCTCATCGACCCTTACGCTCGCGCCGACCGGAGGCGGGACCTACGCGGGGACGGGCTCCAACCTGTCGCTCGGCGGGCCATGGACCGTCACCGCGCTCGTGAACGAGCCGTCCGCGCCGGTCGAGGTGCCGCTGCAGGTGCCGGTCCCGACGCCGCCGGCGAAGGTCGACGTGAACGCCGCCGCCGGACTGCCGACGCTCTACACGGTCCACCTCTCGAAGGGACGCTCCGCGCAGCTCTACCTGGACTCCTGGGCGCCCGGCTACGCGGACCTCCACGCCACATTCTTCGACGCTGATGGCAAGGAGCTCCCCGTCACCGGGATCGCGGCGACGGTCACGGCGGCGGGCAGCCCGCCCCTTCACGTCGCCATGGACCCGCTCGAGCCCGGCCACGCCGTCGGCCACGTGAAGACCACGGCGCACGTCCCGATGTCGGTGGAGATCACCGGCACCGCGCCGGGAGGCGAGCAGCTCGACCTCAACGTGGACATGACCCCCACCAGGTGAGGACGCAGATGAGATCCGCCTCGGCCGCGCGCCTCCTCGCGACCGCCGCACGCGGAAGCGGCGCGTCGCGGCTATCTCCCGATGGTGCTCGGCCGCCGGACTCCCGGACACCGGCGGATGGGCGGCCGGCAGGTCGCTCCTGTAGGCTGGAACCCGATCTCGCCCATCAGACACCTGCTTCCTGCCTGTCCGGCGCCGCGACCGCGTGCCGCGCACCGTCGATGGAGCCCCCATGCCGGCCACCCCCGAACCCGTCCTCGACCTCCGCGGCGTCTCCGTCATCCGGTCCGGGACGCCGATCGTGGACGGCGTCGACTGGCGAGTGGAGGCCGGCGAGCGCTGGGTCGTCGTCGGGCCGAACGGGGCGGGGAAGTCCACGATCCTGTCAGTCGCGAGCACGCGCCTCTGGCCGTCCCGCGGGAGCGTGGCCGTCCTGGGCGAGGAGGTCGGCCGGACCGACGCGCGCCTCCTCCGCCGCCGGATCGGCGATGCCGGCGCCGCCCTGGCGGAGCGCTTCCACCCCGACCTGACCGCCGCCGACGTCGTCGTGAGCGCGGCCACTGCCGCGCTCGCTCCCTGGTGGGATACGTACACGGACGCGGACCGCGACCGGGCCCGCGAGCTGCTCCACCTCCTCGGGGTGGCGCCGCTCGCGGAGAGGACCTTCGGCACCCTGTCCACCGGCGAGCGCCAGCGCGTCCTCCTCGCGCGGACCCTCATGCCCGATCCCGACCTGCTGCTCCTCGATGAGCCGGCTGCCGGCCTGGACCTGGGCGCGCGGGAGGACCTCGTGGAGCGGCTGGAGGGCCTCGCCGCGCGGCCCCGCCCGACCGCGATCGTCCTCGTGACGCACCATCTCGAGGAGGTCCCGCGCGGGTTCGACCGGGCGCTCCTGCTCGCGCGCGGCAGGGTCGCGGCCTTCGGGGGGACGGAGGACGTCCTCGACGACGGGCCGCTCTCGGCCGCATACGGCCTGCCGTTGCGCGTGACGCGCCGGGACGGCCGCTACACGGCCCGCAGGCGCGGCTGAGGCCGCCCGGTCCGGTGCGCGCCCGGGCGCCAGGTGTCGCGGGGCACGGCGTCAGACCGCGGCCGACTCCCGCGCGAGCCGCCGGAGCACGGCCTGCAGGATGCCGCCCTGGCGCCAGTAGTCGACCTCCACCGCGCCGTCGAGCCGGGCGACGAGGTCGAACCGGACCTCGCCGCCGCCGTCCGCCGGATCCGCCGTCGCGACGACCGACAGGCGCGCGCGCGGACCCAGGCTCTCGTCGATCCCTCCGATCGCGTAGGACTCGCGTCCGGTGAGCCCGAGGGTCGCCGCGGACTCCCCGGGGAGGAACTGGAGCGGGAGGATGCCCATCCCCACCAGGTTCGAGCGATGGATCCGCTCGTAGCTCTCGGCGATGACGGCGCGCACGCCGAGCAGGCGCGTGCCCTTCGCGGCCCAGTCGCGCGACGAGCCCGAGCCGTACTCCCGGCCCGCGATGACGAGGAGCGGCACGCCCTCCTCCGCGTAGCGCATCGCGGCGTCGTAGATGAAGGTCTCGCCGCCATCGGGAAGGTGGACGGTGTACGGCCCCTCCCGGCCACCGGCGAGGCGGTTGCGCAGGCGGATGTTCGCGAAGGTGCCGCGCATCATCACCTCGTGATGGCCGCGGCGGGCGCCGTAGCTGTTGAAGTCGACGGGCGCGACTCCGTGCTCCTGCAGCCACCGACCGGCGGGGCTCCACGGCGCGATCGACCCGGCGGGCGAGATGTGGTCCGTCGTCACCGAATCGCCGAGGAGGGCGAGGACACGTGCGCCGGCGATCCCGGCCGGCGGCTGCGGCTCCGCGCTCATCCCGGTGAAGAACGGCGGGTCGGCGATGTACGTGGACGACGCGTCCCACGCGTACCGGTCGCCGGCCGGCGCGGGGAGAGACCGCCACCGCTCGTCGCCGTCGAAGACGTCCGCGTACGTCGTCGCGAACAGCGCGGGCGTGACGGCAGCGGCGATCGCGTCGCGCACCTCGGCCGGGTCCGGCCAGAGCTCGGCGAGCATGACCGACCGCCCGTCTGAGCCGGTGCCCAGCGGCTCCCGCGTGAGGTCCAGGTCCACCCGCCCCGCGAGCGCGTACGCGACGACCAGCGGCGGCGAGGCGAGGTATGCGGCTCGCACGAGCGGGTGGATCCGGCCTTCGAAGTTCCGGTTGCCCGACAGGACGGCCGCGACGACGAGGTCGTTCGACTCGATCGCCTCGGCGACCGCCGGCTCGAGCGGCCCGGAGTTGCCGATGCACGTGGTGCAGCCGTAGCCGGCCACGGCGAAGCCCAGCGCCTCGAGCGGCTCGAGGAGCCCGGCGACCCCGAGGTACCCGGTGACGGCGCGCGACCCTGGCGCGAGGCTCGTCTTCACGGTGGGCGGGACGGTGAGGCCGCGCGCCACCGCGTTCCGCGCGAGCAGGCCCGCCGCGACCATGACCGACGGGTTGGACGTGTTCGTGCAGCTGGTGATCGCCGCGATCGCGACGGACCCGGACGCGATCTCGTGGGCGGCCTCGCCGACCGTGATCGGCAGGCGGGGGTAGGCGTGGCCGGCGAGCGCCTCGATCTCGCCGCTGGCGGCGCCCTCGGCGTCCATCGCGGCACCCGCGGCACCCTGTTCGCCCGCGCCCGTCCGGGGCGGGACGAGGCCCGCCGGATACGCGCGTCGGAACCCGGCGGCCACGCCGCCGAGCGCCACCCGGTCCTGGGGGCGCCGCGGACCGGCGAGGCTCGGCTCCACCGACGAGAGGTCGAGCTCCACGACGGCATCGAAGTCCGGCCCCGGACCCGGCCGCCGCCACAGGCCCTGTTCCTTCGCATACACCTCGACCAGCGAGACGAGCTCCGCCGGCCGTCCCGTCAGCCGCAGGTAGGCGAGCGTCTCGTCGTCGATCGGGAAGAGCGCTGCCGTCGCGCCGAACTCCGGGCTCATGTTCGCGATCGTGGCCCGGTCCGCCAGCGGGAGCCCGGCGAGGCCGTCCCCGGCGAACTCGACGAACGACCCCACCACTCCGAACGTACGGAGCGTCTCCGTGACGACGAGGACGAGGTCGGTGGCCGTGCACCCGGCCGGGAGCCGCCCGGACAGGCGGACGCCGACGATCCGCGGCATCGGCTGGTAGAGCGGCTGGCCGAGCAGGACGGCCTCGGCCTCGATGCCGCCCACGCCGTAGCCGAGGACGCCGAGCCCGTTGATCATCGTCGTGTGCGAGTCGGTGCCGACGAGCGTGTCCGGGAACGCGACCGGCCCGCCGTCGAGCGTCTCCGTCCGGACCACGGTGGCGAGGCGCTCGAGGTTCACCTGGTGGACGATCCCGGTGCCGGGCGGCACGACGCGCAGGTCGCGGAACGCCTTCTGGGACCAGCGGAGGAGCTGGTAGCGCTCGCGGTTGCGCTCGTACTCGCGCGCGACGTTCGCCGCGTACGCGTCGCGTGTCCCCCACGCGTCGACCTGGACCGAGTGGTCGATGACGAGATCCGCGGGGACGAGCGGGTTCACGCGGGCCGGGTCGCCGCCGAGCGCGGCCATCGCGCCGCGCATGGACGCGAGGTCGACCACCGCGGGCACCCCGGTGAAGTCCTGGAGGATGACGCGGGCCGGCATGAACGGGATCTCGGCGTCCGCCGGCACGCCCGGGCGCCAGCCGAGGAGCGTCTCCACGTCCTCGGCCCGGACGATGCCGCGGCCGGCGTGGCGCAGGAGGTTCTCGAGCAGGATCTTCCACGTGACCGGGGCCCGCCCCAGATCCACGCCGCGGCCCGCGACGGCGGCCACGCGGAACGCGTCCGGCAGGCCGGGGCCCAGGGGCGCCCGGGCGCCGAAGGGGTCGGGGACGGGCGGGGTCAAGGCGGGCACGGGCACGGTCGGTCCTTTGGCTGGGGCCCGACCGGATCGGGGTCGGGGCCGGGTCGGGTAGGCTGTCTCCGCGAGAGTAGCGCACGGCCGGGCGCCGGCGGCGACCCGGCCCGGAGGGTCGACTGTGCGAGCGTGGGACGAGGCGGAGCGCGGAGCGCGCGCACAGCGCGAGCAACGAGCGTCGCTCGAGGCGTCGCTGCCGGCGCGGGACGACCCGGAGGTCCTCGGGGCGCTCGGGCTGCCGCCGGGCGCGCACCGCCACGGCGACGAGGTCCACGCGCATCCGCACGCGCATCCGCACGTGGACGCGGCCACGGACGGACGGCCGGTGCT
>CAIYQJ010000377.1 GCA_903928275.1 uncultured Chloroflexota bacterium | reverse complement strand
TGCTCGCCGGCGGCTCCGGGGAGCCGCGCCATCCGCAGATCGACGAGAACGCCACCGCAGAGCTGTTCTACACGAGTGGGTCGACCGGGCTCCCCAAGGGCGTCGCGCTCAGCCAGCGGGCGCTCTATCTCCACGCCCTCAACGCCCAGGTCGCCCTCCGCTTCGACGAGGACGACGTGGTGCTGCACGTCGTGCCGATGTTCCACGTCAACGGCTGGGGCGTGCCCCACTTCGTGACCCTGATCGGCGGGCAGCACGTCATGCTCCGCCGGTTCGATCCCGTCGCGCTGATGCAGCACGTCGAGCGCCACCGGGTGACGCGCCTGCTGGGCGTGCCGGCCATCTTCACCGCCGTGCTGCATCACCACGAACGGAAGAGCTTCGACCTCTCGAGCCTGCGCCAGCTGATCGTCGGTGGATCGCCGTCGTCACCGGCGCTGATCCGGGCGCTGGAGGAGGAGTTCGGCGTCGAGGCGTTCGTCGGCTACGGGATGACCGAGACGAGCCCGATCCTGACGCTCGCGGGACGGCGGGCGGAGCTCACGGAGAAGGAGCCGCCGGAGCGTCGCCTCGAGCGCCAGGCGATGACCGGCTGGCCGATCCCGGGGGTCTCCATGCGGGTCGTGGCATCGAACGGCTCGGACGTCCGGCCGGACGGCGAGCAGATCGGCGAGATCGTCGTCCGCGGCAACACCGTCATGAACGGCTACTACCGCGATCCGGACGGGACGGCGGCCGCGATCCACGACGGCTGGCTGCACACGGGCGACATGGCCACGATCGACGACGCAGGCTACGTGGTCATCAAGGATCGCTCGAAGGACCTGATCATCCGGGGCGGCGAGAACATCTCGTCGGTCGACGTCGAGAACGCGCTTGCCGCCCACCCGGCCGTGCTGGAGTGTGCAGTGGTCGCCGTGCCGGACGAGCGGTTCGGGGAGGCGCCGGTCGCCATCGTCGTGCTCAAGCCGGGCGCGGCCGCCACGTCCAGCGAGCTCAAGGCGTGGTGCAAGCAGCACCTGGCCCGGTTCAAGGTGCCCCGTGAGGTCCACTTCCGGGAGTCGCTGCCCAAGGGCGGCACCGGCAAGGTGCTCAAGGCAGAGCTGCGGGAGCCGTTCTGGCAGGGCCTGGACGAGCGCGTGCACTGAGCCTGGCGGCCCTCCGCCACGCGCGGCGCCCCTGCTTCGACCCGGCCGCGAGGTTCCGCCGCGCGACGACGCGCGACTCGAAGTCCTCGTATGCGCCGACGAGGACGTCGACGAGGTAGCCGATCCAGGGCCAGACGTCGTGCTCGCCTTCGTGCCAGCGGCGCTGGGAGGCGTAGATCGCGTCGTAATACGCGCCCCTGGTCTCGAACATCCGCTGCTCGATGCTCACGTAGCGCGACACCGAGTAGCCCTGTTGGAGCAATGCGTGGGTCGTGATCAGGCGCGCAAGTCGCCCGTTCCCGTCCGCGACCGGATGGATCGCCAGGAAGTCGAGAACGAGGGCGCCGATCAGCAGGATCGGGTGAGCCGCCTCGTCGGCGACGGCCAGGCGATACCGGTCGAACAGGTCGAGAAGCAGGAACTCCGTCTCCCTGGGGGACGGCGGGGTGAAGAGCACCTCGCGATGGCCCTGCGTGTACGACACGATGAGGTTCTGCTCGCTCTTGATCCGCCCGCCACCACCTTCTCGACCCTGCTCGGACCCGGGGCGACCCGCGAGCTGGCGACCTGCGACGCGATCACCGGCGCGGAGGGCCTCCTGGAGATCGTGTCCACGCCGTCTCGGGCGGTGGCCGGCGACAGCAGCAGGCGGGGGTGCAGGCGCTTCACGCCGCCCGAGCCGACGATGAGGCGGCAGCGAACCCGACGGACGACCACGCGATGCAGGGGCCACCGTACTCGGCCGAATGACCACTTCGACCTGTTGGCTACGATGACGGCATCGGCGCCGTAGCCGGCCCGCAGTCGACCGATCTCGAAATGCGATCAGGTGAGCAGACCCCCGGAGCGGGGGCCCGGTGCGGCGGGGTTCTCGGTGGCAGTCTGCCTCGGACAGCAGCGCGGAGACCGCCCATTCTCGTGGGCTCAGCGAGATCGTGACCGGAAGGCAGGCCGATCTCGCCCATGCTGTCCGGAGGCGAGCAAGACGGTCGGGATGCGGATGAAGGGCGGCAGGATCACATGGACGGCGAACGGATCATCGGCGTCATCGGTGGCGCGTTGCGCAAGAGCGGCACGTTCCGCTCGACGGCCTTCACGCTCGTCGTCACCGATCGACGAGTCATCGCCGCCGAGGTGACCGATGCCGTGAAGCGAGCCCACGCCGCCGAGCAGAAGGCTGCCGGCGGTGGATCGCATCTCGGCGGGCTGTTCGGCCGAGGCGGTGGCGAGCCGCTGGCCGGCCACTACCTGCGCATGGATCCCGAGGCCATCATCGCCGAGTCGCCAGGCAATCTCCTGTTCGTGCCCGGTCTCGTCAGCGATGTCGTGGTCATGCGGGGGACACGACTCGGCGACGAGAACACCACCGAGTCATATCTCTTCATCCGCCTGACCGATGCGCGCGGCGCGGCCGACTATTCGACCAGCGCCGAGATCCCCAGCCACGCCGACGCCCTGTCCCTGTTCCGCGGTCTCTTCGGGCCGATCGTGCGGACCGGCTGACGGCAGTGGTCTCCCGCTCGCCCGTCCCCCAGATGGTCAGTACGTGCAGGTGTGGCAGATGTCACTCGACTTGACGATCGTGAACACTGACTGCCCGACCTCGTTGTAGGCGGCCAGCACGAGGGCGTAGGTGTCGTCACACCACATCGTGTTCGGACAGATGCCCTCGCTGATCACGTGCTCGATCCTCATGCTCCGGGCATCGCTTGCGGCGGTGGCGACGAGCTCGAGCTTCTCGGGCGGTAACGCGGTGTGCTCGACCAGGCAGGGCGTGCCATCCGCCGCCTTCGGCGTGTCGTTGGGACAGAACTTCACCCCATAGAGCCGGAACTCCGTCGCCGCCCCCTGCGGCGCATCCCAGGTCACCATCTCGACGATCTTCTCCGAGGTGCCGTCGGCCGAGAGCGTATCGGAGACCGTATCGATCTTGACGTTCGTCGGCTTGGCCGGCACATCGCCGGGTGGGGGAGTGAGTTGGTCGATGAGGTCTGGCCAGTCGGTGAAATCCGGATGACCAGTGACATTCGGCTGGCTGGTGATCTCCGGCCGGTCAGTGACCTCTGGCATGATCTCATCCGTGGGGCCGTCGGGCGTCGCGATCGGCTTCGCCGTCGGCGAGACGATCACTGCGACAGGCGCCGGTGTGGGCGAGGCCCCGACGCCGCCGGAGGGGCCCGTGACCAGGGCAACGACCCCGATCGCCGCCGCGGCGACAACGATGCCGCCGATCAACAGCGCCAGCGAGCGACCGTGACCACCACCGGCCACTGGCGCGGGGGCCGGTGGCGCGGCGATGAACGACGGGGCCGGCGGGGCGATCGGGGCGATCGGGGCTTGGGCGATCGGCGGCTCGCTCATCGCCGTCGGGCCCGGGTCAACGGGTGTCGACGGGCAACCGATCGTGGCCCGGCACACCTCGCAGAAACGCTGCCCGGCGAACGCGGCCGGATGGCCGTTCGGGCATGTCGGGAGCGGTCCGTCGTTGTCGTTCATCTCGTTCGCCAGTCCTGCTCGCTCGTGTCCTGCCGCGGCATCATGGCGTCCACGTGTAGTGGTACGTCCAATCGTCGCTCCCGTTCGAGTCGCCGGCGCTCACCATGATCTCGAGCGTCTCGGCGGAGAACTGATCGTGGACCGGGAATGTCCAGGACGTCTGGGCCGACCCGGACGCGTGCTGGCAATCGACCCCGGCACTCTCGGACATCTTGGTCGACTTGGCGCCGCCGTCGGTCCAGATGGCGATCCAGCCCACGCTGCCACCCCAGCCATCGGAGATATCGAAGCTGCATGTCCCTTGGGCCGCCAAGGTCGCGGTCCAGGTGTCGCCGGCAGCCGCGGAGGTCGGCGGCGGAGTCCAGGAGAACGAGCTCACCTCGTTTCGGTGCGGCGGTCCGTCGTAGTTGTAGGAGACCGCGACCCGACCCGACGACGACTCGACCGTCATCTTCTCGCCGGCCTTCGCATAGGACGTGGCATCGCGGCCACCGGCCGGCGTGGTCGAGGTCAGGGCCCAGCGCCCGCCGGCCGCCGGGCTGGCCGTCTCTGCGGCCGCTGCCTCGAGGACGACGTCGAAGCGCAGGAAGTCGACGTAAGCCAGTTCCTGACCGCGCTTCTCGCCGTACACATAGAACCCGAGAGGATTGGCCCCGTCATGGGGCAGCATCACCTGTATCTGGGAAGCCTGTGAGGCCCCCGGGGTCGGTGAGGTGCCGAGATAGACGTCCATGCCCACGCCGTCGCGTCCCCCGGGATCGCGGAGACGGAGAAACAGGCGTGGCCCTCTCGACGTACTGAAGCCGTCGACCAGTGGGACCCAGATGCGCTTGCCATTCGCATCCTCGGTGTTGCCCAGTATCTCGAGCGCATAGGCCGGGAAGATGCCGTCACCGATGGAGCCGGCATCAAAGGCCGCCCAGTCAGCGGCCAGAGTCGGCCAGTCCACCAGCGCGCTCTTGGCCGCGTAGATGAACTGGGCGTAGGTCGTCGTGTTGCCGTTCTCGATCTCCTTGCGGCTCAGGGCCGAGACATAGGGACCCAGCTTGCCGGTCGCGGCGTCATAGGGCACCCGGCGCCAGGCGGCCGGGAAGTTGGGGTCGGCGACAAGAAGCTCGCCGGGGGTCACGCGGTAGACCAGGATCGCGTGACCGGACTTGCCCTGGGCATCCCAGATCTGCATGATCTGCGGCTCGGCCGTGACCGCGATGGCATAGCGGAAAGCGTCGTACTGCAGCGTGTCGAAGCCGCTCTCCGACCAGCCGACGAAGAAATCGGCCAGCGGACTCAGGCCGGCGTTGTATCTGTCCAGATACTGCTTCTGGGCCACGTTGGCCAGGCGATAGCCGTCCGAATCGTCCTGCCAGAGGGTCGGCGTCGCTGTTCCGCCGTTGTTGTCGAACAGGCCGTAGAGGGGCGCAGCACCGGCCTTCATCCGGCGCTCGATGTAGTACCAGGCCTCGGTCAGGACCTGGCCGGTGCACTGGCCACCCGGGGCGATGTATGAACCCATGTTGGGGAACTGCCAGTCGTCCTTGCCGGGACGGAAGCCCGAGTCGATCCTGGCCGGCAGGAGCGAGCGCTTGACCGCGCTGATGAATCCCCCGGAGAAATGCTCGGTCGCGACGGTGATCGAGGTGGCGTCCTCGGCCAGCAGGGGCATCCCCTCGAGTCGACCCGATCCGTCGTAGAAGAAGCCCAGGGCGAACGAGTCGGTCGGGATGGTGACCGGGATCTTCAAGGTCACCGGCAACGGGGTCAGCCCCTCGGCTCCGGACACGCTGATGAGCGGCGAGATCGGGGTCACCAGGTCGCCGAAGGTGGATCCGTCGATCGGTCGGGCACTGACTTTGAGGGTCGCCCCGGGCCAGGACCCCGCCGGGACGGTCATCACCAGTCCATCCCAGGACTTCCCCGGGGCCGAGACGGTGATCGAGGCACCATCGGCCGCGAGTGGGAGCGTGGCGATGACGGTGGCCTCGGCGCCGAAGGTCAGGTCGCCGGTCGCCGGTGTCGCGAGGTTGTCGATCGCCGGAGGCGACTCGACCGGATCGGTCACCGATGCAGCGGCTCCGGGAGCGGCAGGGACCGTCGCGCCGGGGAGCCGGAAGACTCCGGCGCCGATCGCGCCCACCGTCAGGAGGGCGACGACGATCGACCCGAGGGCGAGAAGTGGCGCGAGACGGCGACGACCGGGCCGCACCGCGACTGACCCGGTTACGGGTCGCGGGGACACCGCCGCCGATGAGACCGTCGGGGCAGACGCTTCCGCGCCGCAGGTCCCACAGAAGGCAGCCGTGCTGCCGATCGGCCCACCGCAGCGTGGACAGGCGCCCTGGATCGGAAGACCGCATCGTCCGCAGAACGCCGCCGTCGCAGACACCAGCTGCCCGCAGCCGGGACACGTCCGAGACGACATCGAGGGCCTCCCAGCAGGTTCGGATGCCGGGAGGCGGACGATCCTCAGCCGGTAAAGGTGATCGTGGCCCGACTGATCGAGCCGTCAAGTATCCGATGTCGCGTAGGCGACACCCGCAGCGCGTGCCGATCCGGGCCAGAAGGGGTCATCCGACGACCTGCCACGCGATCACCGGCGCGGAGGGCCTCCCGCAGACCCTGTTCACGCCGGTCAACGGGACCCCGGGCCCGGTCCTCGAGGGTCCGATTCCGGTCGAGCAGAATGCCGCTCCCCGTTCACCAGGGGGTCGAGCAGAATGTCGCCCGGCCCGATCGGCCCTCTGGACGGGCTATCTCGTGCGAGACGTGCCGCGTGTCATGAGGGCTCCTCCGGCGGTCTCCACGCACGAAACGACATGCTGCTCGAGGAGACGAGGAGACGAGGAGACGAGGAGACGAGGAGACGAGGAGACGGGGAGACGGGGAGGGAAGTGGAGCGGGAGACGAGGCTCGAACTCGCGACCTTCTGCTTGGGAAGCAGACGCTCTGCCAACTGAGCTACTCCCGCTCGGGAGGCCACGGACCCAAC
>CAIYQJ010000376.1 GCA_903928275.1 uncultured Chloroflexota bacterium | reverse complement strand
CCATGATCCCCTTCAGGGTCGCGTAGCGCGGCTCGCCGACCATCTGTGTCACGACGACGAGCGCGGGCAGAGAAGCCTCGAGCACGGCGTACCCGCCCGCCTCCAGTCGCTGGATCCGGACGCCTGCGTCGACGAGGTCGACGCGTCCGGCGCAGGAGAGGTACGGCAGGCCGCTCAGCATCGCGACGGCCGCCGCCACGACCCCCCCACCTCCGTCGGAGGTGTCGGCCCCGGCGAGGACGAGGTCGAACTCGAGCGTGGCGAGGGCCGCGGCGAGGACCTTCGCCGTGGAGAGCGCGCACGAGCCGGCGAGGGCGTCGTCCGCGACGAGGACGCCTCGGTGGGCACCCATCGCAAGGGCCTTGCGCATCGTCTCGGTCGCGCCGGCCGGCGCCATCGTGAGGAGGGTGATCTCGGCGCCGCTCGCCTCGGCGAGACGAAGCGCCTGCTCGACCGCGTACTCGTCGTTCGGGTTCACGATCGTCGGGCTCGACGACCGGTCCAGCCGCATGTCCGGGCCCAGGCGCTCCGACCCGGTCGTGTCCGGGACGGGCTTGAGGAGGACGACGATCTGCACGCGATCGCTCCAGGTAGTCGAGGTCGATGCGATCGGCGCCGGCGCGTCGCCGATCGGGCGGGCACGATGAGTCCCGGCCCGGCTCAGTGTACCGGCGGCGAGACGCGCGGGGCGCAGCCCGGTGGGGAGGGCGGCACCGGGGAGATCAGCGTCTCACGGTCGTTCGCGGCTCTGCCGTGGCGCGTCCTCGTCGCTCGGGGCCGGGCCATGGTCGTACGGTCCCGCGAGCGTCTCGATCGCGTGTGACAGGACCGCCTCGATCGCCCCGAGGGATTCGATCGCCCCGCGCGGGCTGCCCGGGAGATTCACGACGAGCGCGTCCCGGATCGTCCCGGCCATCCCGCGGCCAAGGTCGGCACGCGGGGTCGACGCACGACCGGCCGTGCGCATCGCCTCCGCGATGCCCGGGATGATGCGCTCGACGACGTCCGAGGTGGCCTCGGGTGTCACGTCCCGCGGCGCGAGCCCCGTTCCACCCGTGGTGATGACGAGGCGCCCTCGGACCGCAGCATCCGCGATGGCGGCCGCGATCCGGGGTCGGTCGTCCGGGACCACGAGCCGCTGGACGCTCCAGCCGAGCACCGCGAGCCGCGCCGCGACCGCCGGACCGGAGACGTCCTCGCGCTCGCCGGCGCTCACTCCGTCCGAGACGGTCACGACGACCGCCACCGTGGCGCGGCCGGCAGGCTCGGTCACCCGCGCGACCGCTGCCGCGGCGCGCCGGTCCCGGGCGCGACGCTCTTCGGCGGCGGAGGCCGTCGCGCCACGCGGACCGGGGCGGCGTTCCCATCTCGCCCCGCCTCGTCCGGCGGTCGGTGCCAGTCCCCGCTCTTCCCGCCGGTCTTCTCGAGGAGGCGGACGGACGCGATCTCGGCCCCGCGCTCCACGCCCTTCACCATGTCGTAGACGGTGAGCGCCGCGACGGACGCCGCGGTGAGCGCCTCCATCTCGACGCCGGTCGGGCCGACCGTGGCCGCCTCGGCGCGGATCCGGATCCCGCCGGCGGCCCGGTCGGGTCGCGCGGTCACGACGAGGTCCGTCAGGGCGATCGGATGACAGAGCGGCACGAGGTCGCTCGTGCGCTTGCCGCCCATCACGCCGGCGAGCTCGGCGACGGTGAGGACGTCGCCCTTCTCCGCGACGCCGTCGATGACGATCTGGAGCGTGGAGGGGCCCATCGTCACGAGCGCCTCCGCGACGGCCCGCCGCGCGGTCGCGGGCTTCGCCGAGACGTCGACCATGCGCGGCCTGCCGCCACGGTCGACGTGCGTGAGGCGGCGCCGCTCGGTGCGGGTAGGGTGCGTGGGCTCCATCGTTCCTCCTCCGGCGCGCGGTCCGCGCCGCGTCATCGTCGCCGATGTCCGGCTCGCGCGCGCGGCCGGCGCGATCCCGCGTCAGCCGCCCCGATCGGTCGTCCAGCAGAAGCCGACCGGGTCGCCCGGAACGACCTCTTCGACCTCGGCCGCCACGATCGCGAGACCGTCGGCGCGAGCGAGCGCGCTCAGGACGTGGCTTCCCTGGCCGCCGGCAAGGCGCACGAGCAGGCGCCCCGATGCATCGCGGGCCGGAGCCCCGGCCGCATCGCGGACGACGACGGCGCGCAGGTACGCGCGACGGCCCCGGGATGTCCGGGCGGTCTCCTCGATGACGGCCGCCTCGACGGGTCGCAGGAGGTCGGCGTGCCCGGCGAGAGCGCGCAACGCCGGCCGGACGAACAGCTCGTACGTGACGAAGGTGGAGACGGGGTTGCCCGGCAGGCCGAAGAGGGGCACCCGGCGTCCGCCGGGCGTCCGGGTGCTCGCCATGCCGAACGCGAACGGCTTGCCCGGCTGGACGGCGACGCGCCACAGCTGCACGTCGCCGACCGCGGCGAAGGCGGCCCTCACGGCGTCGTACGGCCCCACGGAGACGCCGCCGCTCACGACGACGGCGTCCGCGCCCGCGATCCCGGCCCGGAGTCGCTCCACGACGTCGTCGAGCCGGTCGCGCGCGATCCCGAGACGGATGACGACGAACCCGTCGGCGTGCACGAGAGCCGCGAGGCCCGGCCCGTTCGCATCGGGGATGCCGGTGGGCCCGATGGGCTCACCCGGCCCGCGGATCTCGTCGCCGGTCGCAAGGATGGCGACGCGCGGCCGGCGCCACGCGCGGACCTCCACGACGCCGGTCCCCGCGGCGAGCGCGATCGCAGACGGCGTGACGACATGCCCTGTCGGGAGGATGACGTCGCCCGCGGAGACGTCGCTGGCGCGCGCGCGCACGTGCGCCCCCGCCAGGACCGGGGCGTGGACGAGACAGGCCGCCGGGATCGGTCCCGCCGCGTCGCGCGCCCGTGGACCGGCGGTGCCGTCGGCCGCGATCGGCGTGGTCAGCTCCACCTGGACGATCGCGTCGGCACCGTCCGGCAGCGGCGCCCCGGTCGCGATCCGGACGGCCACGCCGTGCTGCACCGGCGCCGTGCCCTCACCCCCGGCTGCCGTCTCGCCCGTCACCGAGAGCCGGACGGGCGCGGACTCGGTGGCACCCGCGACGTCCGCGGCGATGATCGCGTAGCCGTCCATGGCGCTGTTGGGCCACGGCGGCAGCGAGATGCGGGCCCGCACCGGCTCGGCCGCGACGCGACCCAGCGCCTCGTCGAGCGCGAGGCACTCTGCCTCGAGCGGCCCGCCGGCGCCGGCGAGGACCGTGTCCCGCGCCTCTTCGACCGAGAGGAGCCGCTCGGGGCTCATCGACCCGACCCACGACGGGCCGCGCCGGGTCCAGGCATGGGCGATGCGGATCTCACAGCACCCGTCCCGCGATCCGTGCCCGCTCGGTGACGAGGCGTGCGACCGAGACGCGGGTGAGGAGGCCGACGACACCCCCCTCCCCGACGACCGGGAGGGCGTCACCGCCCGACCGCTGGAGCTCCTCGATCGCGGGCCACAGGGGGGCACTCGGCGCGAGCGAGGTGAGGTCCGCGAGGGCCGTCATGGCATCCTCGACGCGGATGGTGGGCCAGCGATCGCGGCGGAGGCGCCGGATGGCGCGGAGTCCGAG
The DNA here is from genome assembly GCA_903928275.1 of uncultured Chloroflexota bacterium. Lineage (GTDB taxonomy): Bacteria > Chloroflexota > Limnocylindria > Limnocylindrales > CSP1-4 > CAIYQJ01. Next base: position 9,999 of record CAIYQJ010000376.1, on the reverse strand, counting down.
GACGCCCACGAGCTCGCCGTCGCGTCGCACGGCGAACGCGTCCGGATCGCCGGTCTCCAGGGCGGCGGAGGCGAACGTGTCGAGCGTGAGCGTGGGAGCCAGCGCAGGCGCGTCGCGGTCCATCGCGTCCTCGACGCGGAGCGCGCCGACCAGGTCCCGGACGCCTTCCCGGCGTTCCGCCGCGATCGCGCCGCTGCGGACGAACCACCCGGCGGCGACGAAGACGACGGCGTCTGCCGGGTCCCCGGCGAACGCCGCCACGAGGCCGCCGCCGATGAGGAGCAGGCCCATCGTCCGGCCCGTGCGGCCCGCGATCCGGCGGGCGCGTCGCGGGTCGTGCGTGGCTCCCCAGGCGATGCCGTAGACGATCCGTCCACCATCGAGGGGCTCTCCCGGTAACAGGTTGGCGAGGCCGATGAGCACGGTCAGGCCGGAGCCGAGGAGCAGCGCCTCGCGGGCGACACCGGCGACCCCGGCGCCCGGCGGGATGACGGCGGCCGCCGTGCCGAGCACAAGGGCGAAGGCCAGGCTTGCTGCGGGACCGCCCGCCGCGACGAGGACCTCGTCGCGTGGCCTCCCGGGTTCCCTGTCGATCGTCTCGACGCCGCCGAAGAAGTACAGGGTCGTCGGCCCGTACGGGGCACGCCGCAGTCGCGCGACAGCGACGTGCCCGGCCTCGTGCGCGATCGCCGCGACGAGCAGGAGTGCCGCCGCGACGATGCCGAGCACGACCGTCGGCCCGTCGAGCGGGTCGCCGGTCAGTTCGGGCCGCGAGACGGCGAGGGCGACCGCGACGAGCGGGAGCACCAGAAACCAGCTCGGATGGAGGCGAACGTCGGCGCCGAGCAGTCGGAACGTGTATCCGCCGAGTCGCCTCATCGTCCGGGACCTGCGGCGGCGCGGAGGTCCCTCGACCGACGTCCCGCGACGGCCGCGGTCACGACGGCGATGGCGATGGCGACGATCCCGAGGGCGATCGACGTCTCCATCCAGAATAGCTCCGGGAAGAGCTGGACCAGGCGCGACGTCGCCGGATCGAAGCTGTACGTCCCCGGCGCGAAGAAGAGCCGGTGGAAGACCTCGAAGGCCGCGTCGAAGAAGAACACGGCGAAGACGCCCGCCGCGACGAGGCCGGCCGCGAGGCCGACCGCACCCGCCAGGACCCCGCGCCAGAAGGCCTCGCGGCGCCGGTCGGCCCGGCGAGCGAACAGGAGGGCCGCGGCCGCGAGCAGGACGACCACCGCGAACCCGATCACGACGTGCCGCACGTCGGCCATGTGGCCGGCCTCCTCCGCGGAGAAGACCGGGAGCCCGCCGGCCCGCTGGGCGAACGTCCCGGGGCCGAGGAAGACCTCGCCGACGACCGAGTCGGTGACCGCCCGGATCGTGGCCGCGTCCCAGCCGGTCCAGGCGTCCACCTGCGTCCGGCCCTGCTCGAAACCGACCCACAGCGGATTGAAGAAGAGCGCCACGGCCACGCCGAGGATGACGATCGCGGTCGCGACACCCGCGACGGCGGAGATGACGAGGGCGCGGCGCGACCGCGCGGCGCTTTCGACCGCCTCGTCCTGTCCGCCGGAGCCCGTAGCCGTCGTCACTCCTCCGCGAGCGTCCTGGCCTGCTCCCACCACATCTCGATCGTCGCGTCGTCGGGCGCCGGCTGCTTCAGCTCCACGGCCGCCCTCGCCAGGCGCCCCCCGAGGTCGTCGAGAGCGATGCCGGTGACGGCGCGCAGGCCGTCGACCCGGGCCTGGATGAAGAGGGCATGCTCCCCCGGGCCGAAGCGGGCGAGGTTCAGGAGGAGGGCCTCGTCGCGCCACGCGAGGACGTCCGTCGTGTCGGCGTCCACCTGGTCGGCAAGCGTCTGCCGCCGGGTCCGTGTCTCCGAGACCTCGAGGAGCAGACCTGTCGTGAAGATGCCCTGCTTCTCGAGGCGCTCGAGGTGGACCGGCTCGATGCGGGTGAGAGCGGTGATCGGGGGCACGGGCGTGGATCCCTCCTGCCGGCTTGCGCCGGACTCGGTCAGTCCGCCTTCGGGTCGCCGAAGATCGTGTAGTGCCAGCCCTTCTCGGCCTCGCCGGAGAGCTCCACCATCACGTGCTTGACCTGCGTGTACTCGTCGAACGAGTACTGCGACATGTCCTTGCCATAGCCGGACTGCTTGAAGCCGCCGTGCGGCATCTCGCTCGCGAGCGGGAGGTGATCGTTCACCCAGACGCAGCCGAAGTTCAGCGCCTTCGCGGCGCGCATCGCCTTGCGGACGTCCTCCGTCCAGACCGAGGAGGCGAGCCCGTACCGGCAATCGTTCGCCATCGCGAGGACCTCTTCCTCGGTGTCGAAGCGAAGGACGGTGATGACCGGCCCGAAGATCTCGCTCTGGACCACCTCCGCCTTCTGGTCGTCGGTGAGGATGATCGTCGGCTGGTAGAAGGGCCCGCTGAAGCCCGGGACGACCGCGCGGGCACCGCCGGTGAGGATCGTCGCTCCCGCCTGGCGGGCGCGCTGGACGAAGCCGTCGACGCGGGTGAGCTGCGCCTCGCTGATGAGCGTGCCCATGTCCGTGGTCTCGGCGAGCGGATCGCCCACGCGGACGCTCTCGACGAGGGCCTTGAGCTTGTAGGTGAAGGCGTCGAACACGGAGTGGTGGACGTAGATCCGCGTGGCGGCGGTGCAGTCCTGGCCGGCATTGACGAGGGCGCCGGCCGTCGCGCCGTGCGCCGCGGCATCGAGGTCCGCGTCGGCGAACACGATGAACGGGGCCTTGCCGCCGAGCTCGAGGTGGACGCGCTTGAGGTTGCCGCTCGCGAGGGCGGCGATCTTCCGACCGGTCTCGGAGTCGCCCGTGAGGCTCACGATGTCGATGTCGTGGTGGGCGGCGATCGCCGCGCCGACGACATCGCCGCGGCCGGTCACGATGTTGAGGACGCCGTTCGGGAGCCCGGCCTCCCTGGCCATCTCGCCGAGGAGGCAGGTGGTGATCGGCGTGACCGTCGCCGGCTTGAGGACGACCGAGTTGCCGGCCGCGATGGCCGGGCCGACCTTCCAGATCGCCATCATGAACGGGTAGTTCCACGGCGCGATCTGGCCGGCCACGCCGAGCGGCTCGCGCCGGATCATGCTGGTGTGGCCGCCGCTGTACTCGGCGGCGGCCCTGCCGTCGAGGTGGCGGATCGCCGAGGCGAAGAAGCGCAGGTTGTCGGCGCTGAACGGGATGTCGGAGTCGCGGCGGAGCTTGAGCGCACTCCCCGTCTGCGCGGTCTCGAGAGCGGCGATCTCCGGCGTGCGCTCGTCGATGAGGTCCGCGAGCCTGTTCAGGATCGCCACGCGCTGAGGGGCGTACATGTCCTTCCACCGGCCGTCCGCGAACGACGCCCGGGCCGCCGTCACGGCGTGGTCGACATCCTCTTCCGTCCCGGCCGGCACGCGACCGACCACCGCGCCCGTGGCCGGATTGCGGACATCGATCCACTCCCCGCTCACCGACTCGGTCGCCCGACCGTCGATCCACATCCTGTAGTCCTGAGCCTCGACCTCGGCCATCGGGACGGAACCTCCACTGCGCGGGGCGACGATCTGGTCCGGTCGCACGTCCGTCGCGCCGATCTCGTGCGCGAACCGGGCCGCCGGACGACCGGGATGGGCGGGCCGGTGCGGGCCGCGCGCCTCGGCGGGAGTGTACCGCACGCCGGCCGGCCGGCCGGCCGGGCGATGGCGGCTCAGGACTCGAGGCGCGCGGCCTCGGTGCGCACGAGCTCCCATGCGCGGCGGACGTCGCGCTCCTCGGTGTGCAGGCTCCCGATCGCGACGCGGATCGCGAACCGCCCGCGGAGGCGCGTGTGCGAGAGGAAGACCTCGCCGGTCGCGTTCACCGCGTGGAGGAGCCGTTCGTTCATGGCGTCGAGGTCGGCATGCGTCGCCGGGTCGTCGGCTCGGTCGGCGAGCGAGCGCGGCCGGTAGCGCAGGCAGACGGTGGAGAACGGCACCGGAGCGAGGAGCTCGAAGTCCGGGTCGGATTCTACCTGGTCGGCGAGCCACGTCGCCCACGCACAGTGCGCCTCGATCCGGCGGCGGATCCCCTCGAGCCCGAAATACCGCAGGACGAACCACAGCTTCAGCGCCCGGAAGCGGCGGCCGAGCGTCGGCGTGTACTCGTTGAAGTCGAGGACCGGCGCGGCGCGATCGAGCGTCCGCAGGTACTCCGGCACGAGGCTGAACGCATCGCGGATCACGGGCATCCGCCGCGACAGCAGGAGCGACGCGTCGAAGGGGGTGAACAGCCACTTGTGCGGGTTCATGACGATCGAGTCGGCCCGCTCCCACCCGGTGAAGGGACCGCGTCGATCCGGGACGATCGCCGCGGCGCCGCCGTACGCCGCGTCCACGTGAAGCCACAGCCCGCGAGCCTCGGCGATGTCGGCGATCGCGGCGACCGGGTCGATCGCGGTCGACGAGGTCGTCCCGATCGTCGCCACGATCGCCATCGGGCGAAGTCCGGCCGCGACATCGGCGTCGATGGCGGCCGCGAGCTCGTCGGGGTCCATCGCGAGCGCGTCGTCGGTGCCCACGTGCACGAGAGACGCCCGGCCGAGGCCGAGCGTCATGGCGGCCTTGTCGATCGACGAATGGGCCTCCGTCGACGCGTACACGCGCAGGCGAGGCACGTCCGGCCGGCCGCCGATCCCCTCCGCGGCGGCGTCGACCCCAGCGGCCTCGCGTGCCGCGCCGAGCGCGATGAGGGACGACGTCGACGCCGTGTCGGTCACCAGCCCGCCGAACACCGCCGGGAGGCCGAGCGCCTGGCGCAGCCAGTCGACGACGACCACCTCGAGCTCGGTGGCGACCGGCGACGTCCGCCAGAGCATCGCGTTGGCGCCGAGCGTGGCGACGAACATCTCGCCGAGGATGCCGGGGCCCGACGCCGTGGTGGAGAAGTAGGCGAAGAACCCGGGGTGCTGCCAATGGGTCGTGTTCGGCTCCACGAGCGCTGCCACGTCCGCGAGCATCGCGCCCACCGACTCCGGCGCCTCGGGTGCGGAGGTGGGGAAGAGCCCGCGCAGCGACCCGGGCTCCACCGCCGGGAAGACCGGGGCGGAACGCACGTTCGCGAGGTAGTCGGCCATCGCGTCGACCGTCGCGTGCGCGGCCTCGCGGAAGCGTTCGGGGTCCATGTCCCCGACGCCGGACACCTGTTGCGGGTCCAGCACGTCGAGCGGCAGGATGTCGTCGTTGTGCAGGCTGTCGTCGCGGCTCTCGCTCACGATCGCGAGTCTACGCCCCGCGGGACATGAACAGGCCCCCGGCGCATCGGTCGGGGGCCTGTTCGGCGAGCAGTGGAAGCGGGCTCTCGGCGGCCTGCCTCAGCGGCTCGAGGGCCGGCTCGGTAGGCGCCGTCGGAGGAGGAGTCCGATCGATCGCTCTCGTGCCGGCAGGTGGTGTCGACTGCGGTCCGCCTCACGCTGACGCTCGGCTGCCCGGTCCTTCGCGAGAAGGAGGGCGATCCCGTCGTTCATCATCGCGAGACTCCCTGAGTGGTTCCGAAGCCGCGCGGCCCGGCGCGCTGCGCGTTCTGGCGATCCGCGGGGACCGGATCAGACCCAGGGACGGACCTCGTCGCCGAACGAGAGCCGCGAGTCGCGCCCTGCGGTCGCGGACAGACCGTCGAGGAACGCGAGAATGGCCGCCACGGCGAGGACGACGAGCAGGAGTTCCATCTGTCGATCCTCCGTTTCTCGGTCAGCGGCCTTTCGAGGTGAGCCGCATAACCGTCTGAAGCGCTGAGTGGGGTTACGTGTCGATTGGAATCTAGACGCTTGCGCGTAACTTGTCAAGAGGGTATAAGGGGTTACCACATGGGACCCGACACACCGCCTCAGCCCGATTCCCCCCCGCCGACGGCCGACCACGACCTCCACCAGCATGGGCACACGACGCTCATGGAGGAGTGCCTCGCGTTCGTGAACACGAGCCACGTCTCGCGCGGGCGCATGGTGGACGACTTCTCGAGCCCGGAGGACGCCGTCGCCTGGTTCAGCCGTCGGAGCCTCATCCACGCGGACGCGCGCGACCGCCTCCTCGCGGCCTACGCGGCCGATCCTTCGCTGGGGACAGCGGAGCTCGCGCTGGTCCGCCGGGTCCGCGACGGCATCCGTGGCCTCTTCGAGGCAGCCGTCACCGGCCGCCCGCCCGCTGCCGCCGACCTCGGGACCGTGAACCGGGCGCTGCGGACGCAGTTCGTCTACGTGCTCGTCCCGGCCCCGGACGGCATCTCGCTCGGACACCGCCACCTCGGCGACCCGGTGGACGGTGCGCTCGCGCGGATCGCCGAGGGAGTGGCCCGCGAGCTCAGCCAGGGGACGCCGGAGCGCCTCCGCATCTGCGAGAGCGCCGAGTGTCGCGAGGTCTTCATGGACCGTTCGCGCACGGGGCGCCGGCGCTGGTGCGACATGGCCACGTGCGGCAACCGTGCGAAGGCCGCCCGGCACCGGGCGCGCCGCCGTGCGTCCGACGCGGAGACGGCGCGTGGCATCCCGCGCGAGCCGATCCTCGCGTCGATCGAGCCGTCGGCGTAGAGCCGCCCCGGGGCGCGCGGCCCCGCGCGCTCAGGGCGTGACGGCCGGCAGCAGCCGTGCGATCTCGTCGGAGAGCGACGCAGCGAACGTGGCCGTGAGGTGGTGGCTGTCGCGGTAGACGATCATCCCGCGCAGGACCGCCGGGCACCGGCTCCCCGCACAGATGAGCGGCGTCAGGTCGATGAGCGTCGCACCCGTAGCAGCGGCCGCCGTCCGTTCCATCACGCCGGGATCCGGGCCGAGCGCGGCGCTGCGCGGCGTCGCGCAGCCGCGCACGTCGGAGCGGTTCCGCGACAGGCATGGCGGCACGTCGTAGCGCGAGTTCGGCGTGTCCACGATGATCGCCTTGGGACCGGGGATCCGGTCGAGGAGGCGTGCCATCGCCTGGCCCTGGTGGACCGGGTCGGGATCGGCCGCGGTCGACGTCTCGCCGTCGCGGATGACGGAGAGGATCGTGAGGTCCGGCTTCAGCGCCCGGAGCTTCGCCACGGCGAGCTCACGCCACTGCGCGCACTCGGTGTAGTCGCGGTGGAGCCAGAACGAGTACGTCTTCATGTCGATGAAGCGACAGGACAGCTTGATGATGGGGACGAGCCGCCAGCCGCGGGCGAGCGCGATCGGCTCGATCGCCGCGAACCAGTGCGCCGCGTGCGAATCCCCGACGAGCGCGATCGTCTTCGTGCCGGACTTGTCGCCGTAGACGCAATCGATCGGCGTGACCTGGCGCTGGCCGGGCAGGCACCCGTCGGCCTCGAGCGGCTCGGCGTCGCCGGCGGCCTGCGCGAGCGACGGGCGGACGTTGGCCGGAAGAGGGACCGGGCCCGACGACGGCTCCGGCGTCGGGGCGGCCGGCGTGCTCCCCGCGCCAGCGGTGCGTGTCGGGCCGGGCGCGGCGCCGGAGATGGACGGAGCGGCCGTCCGGGCAGGGCCGCCGGTCCCGGCTACGCCGCCGCCGAGGGCGCCCGCGCCCGCAGCGGGGCTCGCCGCGCCGGCACCGTCCGCGATGCTGGTTCCGGCCGCGACGGACGCGGTCCCGAGGTCGACGATCGCGAGCCGACCGGCCGTCACGGACACCACGACGGTCACGGCCACGGCGCTCGCGGCGACGGTCAGCACGCGGCGGGGCGGGAGTGACATGCGGAGTCCGCGGTGGAACGGCCGCTCCACCCACCGGTAGCTCCCCCACCCCACGAGGACCGCCACGCAGACAAGCCCGAGGCGGACGTTGAGCGGCAGCTCCTCCCCGACCGGCAGGTCGGCGGCCGGCAGGACGAACAGGGGCCAGTGCACGAGGTACAGCGAGAACGAGATCAGCCCGAGGAAGCGCAGCGGCGCGGCCCGCAGGACCATGCCCACCGACCGGGGACGCTGGCCGGCGAGGATGATCGCGGCCGCGCCCAGCGCCGGGAGCAGCGCCGCGAGGCCGGGGTACGGCACGTCGGGCGTGATGACGACGAGCGAGACGAGGATCGCCGCGAGACCCAGCCACCCCAGGGGGACGATGAGCGAGCCGGGCAGTCGCGCATGCCTCGCGGCCGTGACCGCGAGAAGGCCGCCGAGCCCGAGCTCCCATGCGCGGGTCGGCAGCGAGTAGAAGGCCCAGGCCGGAGACGCGTCGGTGAGCCACACGGAGAGGGCGAACGACAGGGCCACGAGCGCGACCAGCGTGATCCCGATCCCGGCCACCGGTCGGCGCGCGCGGGACGCGAGGATGAGGAGCGCCGGCCACACGAGGTAGAACTGCTCCTCCACGCCAAGCGACCAGTAGTGGAGCACGGGCGAGGGCACCGCGTCGCTCCCGAAGTAGTCGGTCGCCTGCATCGCGAAGCGGATGTTCCCGACCGACACGGCGGAGGCCGCCACGTCGCCGGCGACGCGCGGAAGATCGAGCGGGGCGAGCACGAACCAGGACGCCCCGAGCGTGGCGACGAGCACGACGAGAGCGGCCGGCAGGATCCGGCGGGCGCGTCGAGCGTAGAAGGCGACCATGCTGATCCGGCCGCTCCGCTCGCGCTCCCGGAGGAGCAGGCCGGTGATGAGGAAGCCCGACAGGACGAAGAAGACGTCGACGCCCACGAACCCGCCCGACGCGAACGGCAGGCCGGCATGGAACGCCACGACGATGGCGATCGCGACGCCGCGCAGGCCCTCGAGATCCGGGCGGAACGTGTCGGGCGAGGCGGCCGCGCGCGGACGTGCGCCGTCGATCCCCGTCCCTTCGGTCACGCGCGCCTCCCGATGTCGTGCCGGTCGCCGGCCCGCCACCGGCGTGACGGGCGCGGACGCTGCGGACCGGTGCCGCCCTCGGCATCCTGGCCGCCCCCTGGTGAAACGTACCCAGTTCCCGCGGTTCGTGCTCGAGAGCGCCTCGTCGTCGCCGGCGGCGACCTCACCGCCGCCGCCATCGTCGGGTCCGCATAGCCCGGACTCGTGCGCCTATGCTCACCGACATGGAGCCGCCCGTCGACCGCGAGGGTCGGTCGACCGTCCTTCAGGACGGTCGACGCAAGGCGTATCGGCCGCTGCCGGCGCCCGCGCGACGGGCCGCGCTCGCGGACGCTCTTGCCGCGTACGACCGCGACGACTGGTTCCTCGCGCACGAGCTCCTGGAGCCGGCATGGATGGGCACGGACGACGTTCCGGAGCGCCAGTTGTACCAGGGCCTGATCAAGCTCGCGGCCGCGCACGTCCATCGGGCGCGGGGCAACGCGGTCGGGATGGCGAAGAACCTCACCGGGGCGCGGTCTCGACTCGTCGCGGCGATCGACGGCAGCACCGACGACGCCGGCCTCGACCTGCCGGCGCTCGTCGCCGCGATCGACGACCGGCTCGCCCGCCTCGCGGCCCTCGGTTCGGGCGACGTCGAGCACGTGCCGCCGATCGAGGTGCCGCGGCGCAGCTGACGTCGGCCGCCGTGGCCTGTGGAGCGCCCGGAACGGCCCCAGCCACGAGTTGTGGCGGGAGACGCCCCAAAGCGCGTCCGGGGGCTGTCGCCTGATCCACTGCTTCGCGACTGTCCCGCACGAATCGGGGCGCCCCGACCCCGCCGACCTCGATCCTGATCCCAGTTCGCCCGGTGGTGCGGATCACGATGGGCGGATTGCCGGCGGATGATCTTGCGCCCGTGGCGTCCGACCCGCGGCCTGGCAACGCGGCCGGCGCGCGATCCCCACCGAGGCCGGGGGCAGACGGTGGGCCAGCCCGTCGCGAGACGTCCCGGCCGTACCGTCAGTGGGCCGACCGGATCTCCAGGATAGGAGTGACCTACGGAGTCCTGATTGGCTTGGGTGTCTTCGTGGGCTTGGGAGTCGCCGTGGGTTTGGGTGTGGCCGTCGGCGCGGGAGTCGCCGTCGGCGCGGGAGTCGCCGTGGGTTTGGGTGTCGCCGTCGGCGCGGGAGTCGCCGTCGGCGCGGGAGTGGGATTCGCGCTG
>CAIYQJ010000375.1 GCA_903928275.1 uncultured Chloroflexota bacterium | reverse complement strand
GGACGTTCTCCGCGACCCCGGCGGCGAGACGGCCAGGCGGATCCTGCTGCTGGCCGAGCGGCGCGACTATCGCGAGGCTGGGGGCTTCTGGCGGGCGTTCATCGCCAAGGCGCGCTCCGATCAGCGCCAGGGGGATCACGGGTAGCTCGTGTCCACGAGCTCGTGCGTCCCGCGCTCCCAGGCGGCTTCGCGGAGGGGGCGGTGCAGGTCTCGGCTCATGCATCGGATGGTAGCGCGCGCGGAGGGGCGGACCCGCGCTTCGAGAGGCGACACGGGGGCGCGGCGCGGACCCGGTGGGACGGTCGCGGTGCGCGGATGCACCGGGAATCCGCGGGCGGGCGCGAGGTGCCCGGCCGATTGACTCCGGGCCTCGAGCGACGAACACTTCGCGATGGGAAGCCGATGAGGAAGCGAACGGCCGTCTTTCAGTCGGGAGGTTCAGTGCACTACGAGCTGGCCGATCCGCGGACATGGCCCGATTCGACCATCGTGGTTCGCGGTGGAGTCAATGCGCTTGAGGAGCTCCGGGATGCGCTCCAGGCATCGGGCGGCATCTCGGTGATCTCCCGGCCTGGCGTGCCGTTCGAGAAGCTCGCCGCCTCGGTGAGGAACAACCAGGTTCGTCGAACGACGGTCAGGGCCGTTCTCGACGCGGGAGGTCAGCTTGTCCCGACCTTCGGCTCTGACGAGCCGCCCGATCACTGTGACCTCTTCGGGTTGACGGCTGAGAAGCTGGACAGCATCCTCAGCGCGTCGGAGCCGAACCCGGTCCCGAAGGACGAGCGATGGCGAGGGGCGCCACCATGATCACGATCAAGGCGGACTTCAACCACATGGACGGACGCGGACGTCTCATCCTGTCCGATCTCGTGATCCACAGCCGGACACCGTTCGAGGCTCTCGCCGCCTCCGGCAAGCCGGTTCTCTTCATCCAGGGCGAGGACGTCGTCTTCGGCAAGCTCGTGATGGACGCACGGCGCGGCTGGTGCGGGGAAGTGGACTGGGATACTCAGGACGTGCTCCAGGAGTATCCGCGTCCCACGCTGAGCAAGGCGAGCTGACCCTCAGCCGTTCGGATCGCTGGCGCTCCGCGGCCCGCCCTGTGCCAACACCGGACCACGGTGTGCGTTACGCACGGTCGACACGCCGGCGAGGATCGGGGCCTACAGGCGAGTGACGACTCCGGTGGGGGCCTCACCAAGCACCGCCTCGACCCTCGGAACGAGCGGAAGCACGTCCTCGAGTCGGGCACCCTGCGTCCCCGGAAGGAGGATCGCGACGATCGGCTGACCCGCGACCGCTCGCTCGAAGTCGTGCCCCTGGTCGATCGAGATGACCGCGTCGAAACCGGCGTCGACGGCCGCGCGGATGAGCTCGCCGTTCTCGAGCGCCGCCCAGCCGCGGTAGAGGGCGGTCTCTACCTCATGACGGGGGAAGTAGTGTCGCAAGCGGATCGGCAGGCAGTTGTCGAGCAGGATCCGCATGACGTCCTACGGGAGCGAGAGGAGTCGCTGCTCGGCCGCCTGCATCGCGGCGAGCGCCTGCTCGCGGCGGACGTTCGGATAGTCGGCAAGGAACGCGTCGAGATCGTCGCCCGCCTCGAGGAACTCGAAGAGCGCCCGCACGGGCACGCGCGTTCCGGCGAAGACGGGCAGCCCGCCCAGCACGCGGGGATCCCGGGAGATCAGCTTCCCCACATCGATCTTCTGCTCTTGGACCACGATCGCCTCCTCGACAACTGTCGCTGTCGGAGGCGCGACGGTCAAGCGCCGTCGATGCGCCCGACGACCGTCGCGATCCAATGCCCCACGCCCACGCTCGCGGTCGCGAGGTTGCAGCGGCGGCCGGTCCGGCGCTGCCCGGGCACGAGCCTCATCTCGCGCCGGCGCGCCGCTCCTCCCGAACGCCCGCCGATCGTCGTATCCACGAGCTCGTGCGTCCCGCGCTCCCAGGCGGCCTCCGGCTT
>CAIYQJ010000374.1 GCA_903928275.1 uncultured Chloroflexota bacterium | reverse complement strand
TCGAGAGCACGGGGTCGACGCGGCGGAGGTGGCGGGCCTGGCGCGTCCCACCGCCGATCCCGGGCTCGTCCCCGATCCGGGCGAGTCCGCCGCACGATTCCGCCTCGCGCGCTGGACGCGGGCCGCCGGCGACGGGCTCCCTCGCGTGCTCGACTACCGGTGGGGCCGCGACCTCCTCGGGACCGACGGGACCTCCCGCCTCAGCCAGGACCTCCGGTGGGGACTGCTCTCGCCCGTCGAGGTCGTGACGGGCGTCCTCGCGGCGGAACCGGGACCGGGACCGGGACCAGACTCCTTCGTCGCGGAGATCGCCTGGCGAGACTTCTACGCGCACGTCCTGTGGCACGACCCGGGATCGGCTCGCCGGGCGACGAGGCGCGCGTACGACCTCGTCCCGTGGCGCGACGACGAGGTGGCGATCGCGGCCTGGACGGGCGGGCGGACCGGCTTCCCGGTCGTCGACGCGGCCATGCGCCAGCTCGCGGCGACGGGCTGGATGCACAACCGCGCCCGGATGATCGTCGCGTCGTTCCTGACGAAGGACCTGCTCGTCGATTGGCGCGTCGGGGAGGCCTGGTTCATGCGCCATCTCGTCGACGGCGATCCGGCGAGCAACAACGGCGGGTGGCAGTGGGCGGCCTCGACCGGGACCGATGCTCAGCCGTACTTCCGGGTGTTCGACCCCGTGGCGCAGGGGCGCCGCTTCGACCCCGGTGGTGTGTACGTCCGGCGCTGGGTACCGGAGCTCGCCGGTGTCCCCGACGAGTACCTGCACGCACCCTGGACGATGCCGGACGCCGCCCAGGCTGCCTCCCGCTGTCGGATCGGCCCCGACTACCCCGCGCCGATCGTGGACCACCGCGACGCCCGCCGCCGGGCGATCGAGGCGTTCGCCTCCGTGCGCGGTGGCCAGGACAGGCATGGCGAGCCTGAGTCCCGGTAGCTCTCGCGGCCGGCGACGCCGAGCAGCTCGCGACCGACTCCGGCGGGCGCCTGGTCTACGGCCGCAGTGTCCCGACGAAGACCCGCCAGGCGAGCAGCGACCTGGCGATCAGGCCCAAGAGCATGGAGGTCCGCTCGCCGTACTGGTAGTCGCGCGAGCGGCCGACCTTCCGACACGGGAGGACCATGTTGATGGCGAAGACATCGAAGGCGATGAAGTCCGACACGAAGATCGCGCTGACGAGGCCCGCGATCGGCGCTGCGGCCCGGGCCTGGCCACGCGAAGCGGATGAGAGACGAAGGCATCCGGATCGGTCCTCGTCGCGAACAGGACGGTGAGGGCTGCAACGCGTTCGCGATCGGATCACGGCGGAGTCGCCCCTCGGGCCGGCAGGTGTGCGAGCAGCTTCCAGGCCGACATGGACGGAGAGCGCTGGAACATGGTCGATGAGGCGGTGAAGATCCTGGGCCTCGCAGGCAGCCTGCGCGAGGCTTCCTACAACCGGGCGCTCCTGCGCGCCGCGAGCCACCTCGTGCCGGCGGGAGTCGCGATGAGGACGTTCGATGGGCTGGGCTCGCTCCCCTTCTTCGATGCGGATGTCGAGGCTGCCGGCCTTCCCGCCCGCGTCGCCGATCTGCGACGCGCGATCGCAGAGTCGGATGCCCTCCTCATCGCCACGCCCGAGTACAACGATGGGACGAGCGCCGTCCTCAAGAACGCGCTCGATTGGGCATCCCGCGGTCCGATCCGCATCCTGGCCGGCAAGCCGGTCGCGGTGATGGGCGCGGCGACCGGTCGAGGCGGCGCGAGAGGCGGGATCGAATCGGTCATCCGCACCATGCGCCGAGCGGGTGCGCACGTCATCGATCGGACCGTCGCCATCCCGTTCGCCATGGAGGCCTTCGACGACGAGCTCGGCCTGGCGGAACCTCGGGTCCGCGCCGACGTCGCGGCGCTGCTCGACGAGCTTGCCGTGGAGGCGCGCACGGGGGCCGACATCGCGGCCTGACGGCCTTCCGTCACCCGCGACGGTTCAGGATCGCCGCATCGCCGGCGGGTCCGGCGCGGGACGCGCCGTTGCCCGCTCCGCGAGGACGCGGACCGTCCCGCGGAAGATCAGGCCATGGACCGGATAGAGGACATACCAGTAGGCCAGCCCCGGTAGCCCCTTGGGCTCGAAGAAGGCCGTCTGCACCAGGCGGCTGCCGCCCTCGGTCGGTGTCACCTCGTACTGGAGCCAGGCCCGGCCCGGCACCTTCATCTCGGCCCGCAGCCGCAGCAGGGTCGGTCGGCGGACCTCCTCCACGCGCCAGAAGTCGAGTGCGTCGCCCACCCGCAGGTGGCCTGGGTCGCGTCGCCCGAGCCGCATCCCGACGCCGCCGACGACGCGATCCACTGACCCCCGAGCCCGCCACAGGATGTCGGCGTACGGCCAGCCGGCGTCGCCGCCCACGCGCTCCACCTCGGCGAACACCTGCTCGGGCGTCGCCGGGATCTTCCTCTGCCGGCGCTCGATGATCATCCCCTCGGTGGAGGCGAGTGACGAGAGGCTCGCCTTGTCGGGGGCGGCGAGCGCATCGAACCAGGTGGACTCGATGTCATGCCGATCGGTGCGGTCGATCGCCCGCTGGAGCGCCTCGACGTACGGCATCGGATGAAGGCCGAACGCCGACGCCGGCCCCGGGTCACGGACGACGACCTCATTGCGAAGGCCCTCGATGAGCGGCCGGGCGATCCCTGCCGGCACCGGCGAGACGAGGTTCACCCAGTACGACGACAGGCGCGGCGTGAGCACGGGGACGGGGATCATCATGCGCCGGAGGCCGCGGAGGCGCGCGTAGGCACGCATCATGTCGCCGTAGGAGAGGACGTCCGGACCACCGATCTCCACGACCCCCGTGATGTCGGGATGGTCGAGCGCACCGACGAGGTAGTCGAGCACATCGCCGATGCCGATCGGCTGGCAGCGGGTGCCGACCCAGCGGGGGGTGATCATGATCGGCAGCCGCTCGGTCAGGTGGCGGAGGATCTCGAACGACGCGCTGCCGGACCCGATGATCACCGCCGCCCGGAACTCCGTGACCGGCACGCCGTGCGCCGCGAGCTCGGCGCCGGTCTCGTGGCGGCTCGCCAGGTGGTGGGAGAGGTCGGCCGCATCATCGCCGAGGCCGCCGAGGTAGACGATCCGCGACACGCCGGCCCGTCGCGCAGCCTGCGCGAAGTTGCGGGCCGCCTGTCGGTCCCGCTCGGCGAACCCTCGCTCACCCGCGCCCATCGAATGGGCGAGGTAGTAGGCGACCTCGATCCTCTCGAGCGCCGGGGGCAGCGTCGACGGGTCGAGGAGGTCGGCCGCGACGACCTTCGTCCCGGGGAAGCGGGCCGCGAGCGGTCGGGCATCGCGGCTCATGAGGACGAGGTCGTGGCCTCGGGCCTGGAGAAGCGGGACCAGCCGCCCACCGATGTAGCCGCTGGCGCCGACGACGAGCGTGAGCATGGGACCGAGTATGCGCCCGAACCGATCGCTGACCCCTGGACTCGACGTTGAGCCTCCAGCTCGCCGGCCCCTCCCCGTCGTCCGCTCTATCCCCCCTGCACGGTCGCCTTGTCGTGGGCGCAGCCCCGCCGCCGTGCTGGCCGGTGCCTGCCGGTGCCTGCCCGTGCCTCCTCGCGGCCGAGGTGACCTGCGTCCCAGTCAGGACGGCCGGCCCGATACGCTCGAGCAGCCCGAGGGCGACCCGCTCGAGCGCGGCCTGACGGGCCGCCGCATCACGCGCCCACAGGGGCGTCAGCCGGCAGATGCCTCCGGCCGGACCGGCTGGCCGCCCTCGTCGTCTCCGTCCGAGAGCGATGAGCCGATGATCTCCCGCAGGCGCAGGAGCGCCGTG
>CAIYQJ010000373.1 GCA_903928275.1 uncultured Chloroflexota bacterium | reverse complement strand
GACGCCGACCAGGGCGTCATAGCCGTGGCCGCGGATGGTCAGTTCGACGGAGTCGGCGATGACCTCGCGGCTGACGAGGCTCGCCTTCATGCCCTCGGTGCCCATGCTCACGCCGTCGCTGACGGAGATCGTGTTGAACTCCATCGGCGTCCCGCCGGCCGCGCGGATGCCCTCCTTGACCTGCTCGGCGAGCCGGCGCTGGTTGTAGTTGCACGGCATCGTCTCGATCCACGTCGTTGCCACGCCGACGAGCGGCTTCGCGAGGTCGTCGTCCGTGAAGCCGATCGCCTTGAGCATCGCGCGTGCCGCGGCGCGGTCCGGGCCGTCGGTGAGGGCGGCCGAGTGGCGCTTGGCGGGGTCGGTAGGGCGGTCGTACGGGTGGGTCGTCTGCGGCATGGAGGTTCCTCGTCCGTTGGGTGGCCCGGTGGCCGCGCGAGGGGTGGGTGGCGGCGGCCGAGAGCTCCGCCGAGTGTACGCCGCGCGCTCTCAGCCGCGCCGTGCCGCCGCAGATCGGCCGCGGACGATAGCGCGGAGCGTCTCGAGCGGGACGGCGCCGTCGCCGAGCACGGCGTCGTGGAACGCGCGGATGTCGAATGACGCCCCGAGCTCCTCGCGCGCCTCGTCCCGCAGCCGGAGGATCTCCAGCTGGCCGGTCTTGTAGGCGAGCGCCTGGCCCGGCCACACGATGTATCGATCGACCTCGTTCGCGATGTTGTTCCCGCCGAGGGCGGTGTGCTCGCGCATGAAGGCGATCGCCCGGTCGCGCGACCACCCGAGGGCGTGCATCCCGGTGTCCACGACGAGCCGGCCGGCCCGCCACGCATCGAACGAGAGGACCCCGAACCGATCCATCGCGCCGGAGTACAGGCCCATCTCGTCCGCCAGCCGTTCCGTGTACAGGCCCCAGCCCTCGAAGAACGCGGTGGGGCCCAGGTGCTTCCGGAACTCGGGGAGCCCGGTGAGCTCCTGGCCGATCGCGATCTGGAGGTGGTGCCCGGGGATCGACTCGTGGAACGCGAGCGCCTCCGCCTCGTAGCGGGGGCGCGTCTCCGGGGCGGAGAGGTTGAGGTAGTACTGGCCCGGTCGCGACCCGTCGGCCGCGGGCTGCCGGTAGTACGCGATCGTCCCGTGCTCCTCCTCGTGGGGCCCCATGGGGACGACGACGCACGGCGTCCGCGGCAGGATCCCGAACCACGCCGGGAGGGCCTCCCGGGCCCGGTCGAGCGAGCGTTCGGCGACCGCGTGGATCTCTGCACGCGTCGCGAAGCGGAGCGCCGGGTCGTCGCGGAGGCGGGCGAGGGTCTCGGCCGTGCCTTTCGTCCCGAGGAGGCGCGCGCCGAGGTCCGCGAACTCCGCGTCGATCCGCTCCACCTCGCGCAGCCCGGTCTCGTGCAGCTCCGCGGCCGCGAGTGGCAGCGACGTGTGGAAACGGATGAGCAGGGCGTACGCCTCCGCGCCGCCTGCGACGTGGACGATCCCCGGCCGCTCGTCCGGGCGTGACGCGGGCATGGCCTCGTCGGCGAGCGCGCCACGCAGCCGAGCCAGGGCCGGCCGCACGACCGCGCGGACGATCTCGCCCAGCTCGGCGGCGAATGCGGCGGCCGCGTCCGCGGCCATCCCGGCCGACGCGGCGTCAGCGACGACCGACCGCGCCGGCGCGAGGAGCGGGTCCTCGGCGTCCGGCGTCCGCGCCACGCGATCGAGCTGCTCCACGACGCGCGCGACCGGTGCGCGCGCCGGTGCGCGCCCCTCCGCCAGCGAGGCTCGGAGGTTCGCGACAGTCGCATCGACGTACGGGCCCATCGCCCGCCATCGCGCGGCCAGCGCCCGCGCATGCTCCGGCGACCCCAGCGACTGGTAGGCGGGGATGTCGAGGAGCTGGCTCGGCAGCCCCTCGAGGGGATCGACCGTCCAGGCGTCGAGGCCCGAGATCCTCCCCGCGTCGAGTCGCGCGACGTGGCCGACGAGCGCCTCCTCGAGCGCGGACCGCGTCACGCGATCGCCCTCGTCGAGCGCAGCGGCCGGGACGGCGCGGAGGCTCTCGCGAAGGCCCGCGAGCCGTTGCCGGATCTCCGCGCGCGCTGCCGGCCGCGGGTCGGGAAGCTGGTCGTCGTGGCGGCGGTCCCCGAGGGACGTGGCGGCGAGCGGATCGTCGCGCAGGACCTCGTCCCAGTACCGGCCGGCGAGATCGGCCAGGACGGACGGCGCGCCGGGGCGGGCGGCTCGTGGGTCGTGCGCCCCGACGGAGCGCGGTCGCGTGGGGTCGTCGTGCATCAGGGCATGCTAGCGGCGGTGGGCGTCAATGGAGGCATGGACCCGTCGAGGTCGCCGTCGTCCGTGCGACGGACGGATCCACGGTCGCCCGCACGACCGCGGCCGCGAGCGCGTAACCCACCTGGGCGTCGGACCGCGACTGCGCGAAGACCACGCCGCCCACCGTGCCGTCCGCGAGGACGAACGGCCCGCCGCTGTCCCCCGGCTCGATGGCCGCGCGGAGTTCGAGGATCGGCCGGTCGACCGTCCCGGTGCCGGCGAGGTCGCGCCCGGCCGCCACGTACGCCGTCGCGACCGCCCCGGGGATCGCGGTGAGCGGCGCCCCGTTCGGATGGCCCAGCGCCACGCCGACCGCGCCCCGGGCCGGGTCCTCGGCGGCCCACCGCAGGCTCGGGACGTCGAGGCCCGGCACGCGCAGGACGGCGACATCGAGCGCCGGATCGAACAGCACGACCGTCGCGGGCCTCCGCGGCCGTCCGCTCTCGGCGTCGGACGACACGACGACCCCCGGCGCACCGGCGACGACGTGTGCGTTCGTCACGACGACGCCCGGAGCGGTCGCGAAGCCGGTCCCGGTCTCGAGCACGCCGCACGCCGCCGCCTCCACCCGGACCACGCTCCCGCTCGCGCGGCGCGCGATCCGCGCGGCCGTGGCGGCGTCGGGCAGGTCGACGGGGGCCGCGGGGAACGGCTCGAGGCCGACGAAGAGCTCCGGCAGCCCGGACGCGCCGGCGATCCGGCCGATCTCGCCGGTGATGGCGTGGGGCGGCGGCATGAAGCCGTCGACCGTCCGGATGGCCACCGAGCGCTGAGCCTGCTCGGCGAGCGACCCGAGCGGCACGTTCGCGATGAGGCCGCCGACGATCCAGATCACCACGATCGCCTGGACGACGCCGATGATGCCGCCCAGAGCCCCGTCGAGCACCGCTGCCGGACCCTCCGGCCACCGCGTCCGAAGCGTGCGACCGATGCCGGAGCCGAGCGCCTCGCCGGCCCCGATCACGCAGAGGGCGACGCCCACCCCGGCGAGTGCGCGCGCGGGCTGGCCGACGAAGCCGAGCGCGTCGCGCAGGGACGGCGCGAGCAGGACGAAGACGACCACGCCCGCCGCCGCGCCGAGCAGCCCGAGGATCTGCGGCACTGCGCCGGAGCGCACTCCGAGCACCAGCCCGAGGCAGACGAGCGCGAGGGCCGCGAGGTCCACGAGGTTCATGGCCCGATCGTCGCACGCGCCGGCCGTCTGCGCCGCGAGCCGCGTCGATCGCAGGCCGGGGGTGTGCCCGCCCACGCCGGGATCCCTCTACGCGCCCCCGTCCGTCCGCCCATCCAGCAGCGCGCGGACCCGCGCCGCGAGCTCGTCGCGGGAGAAGGGCTTCGTGAGCAGCGTGGCGCCTCCGTCGATGAGACCGTCCCCGAAGACGTCGTCCGGCGAGTAGCCGGAGACGAAGATCGTCGGCAGGCCGGGGCGCATCGCGGTCAGCCGCTCGGAGAGCTCGCGGCCGTTCATGCCCGGCATCGACACGTCGGTGACGAGCAGGTCGAATGGTGTTCCGCCGCTCCCGGCGATCCCCAGCGCGAGAGCCGGATCGCCCGCCTCCAGGACCGCGTAGCCGAAGGCCCGGAGCGCGCGCGCGGTGACTTCGCGGACGCCGCGCTCATCCTCGACGAGCAGGATCGTCTCCGAGCCGCCCGCGGGCACGGGGCCCGCGAAGCCAGGTGAGGCGGCAGCCGCCCGCGCGATCCGCGGGAGGCAGATCGAGAACGAGGCGCCCCACCCGACCTCGCTCCTGACGGTCATGAAGCCGCCCGACTGCGCGATGGCGCCCTCGACACTCGAGAGGCCGAGTCCCCTTCTCGTGCCGAACGCCGTCGTCGTGAAGAACGGCTCGAACACGTGCGGGAGCACCGCCGGTTCGATCCCGCGGCCGGTGTCCGTCACCGTGAGGCGGACGTAGTCGCCCGGGGTCGTCGCCGGGGGCAGCCCGGGATCGCTCGGCGCGAACGTGACGTCGGCGGTCTCGATCGTCACCCGACCGCCGTCGGGCAGCGCGTCGCGGGCGTTGGTGACGAGGTGGACGACCGCCCGTTCGAGCTCGGCCCGGTCGGCCCTCACGTGACCGACCGGCTCGCCGCGCGTGATGACGAGGTCCACACCGTCGCCGACGATGCCCTGGAGCAGCGGCGCGATGCCGGCGATGACCTCGTCGGGGTCCACGACCACCGGCCACAGGGCCTGGCGGCGGCCGAAGGCGAGCAGCTGGTGCGTCAGCGCCGCGGCACGCCCCCCGGCCTCGCGGATCGCGTCGACGTCGGCGTGGCGGGGATCGTCGGCGGGGATGCTGTCGCCGAGGAACTCCCCGTACCCGTTGATCGCCGCGAGCATGTTGTTGAAGTCGTGCGCGACGCCGCCGGCGAGCCGCGCGATCATCTCCGCGCGCTCGACCCGGTCGGCCCGGGCCTGCGCCTCGCGCAGCTCGGTGACGTCGGCGAGGGTGCCACGCAACCTGACGATCGTGCCGTCCGGACCGAGCGCCCGCTCCCCGCGTGCGACGACATTGCGGACCGACCCGTCGGCTCGGCGGACGTCCAGCTCGATCTCGAACCGCTCGCCCGTCTCGACCGCCGCCGCGATCGACCCGCGCGCCCTCGCGAACGTGTCGGCGTCGAAGAAGCGCGCCAGCTCCTCGATCGACGGCGGCCCGCCGCCCGGCTCGAGCCCGAAGATCCGGCACAGCTCGTCGGACCATTCGAAGACGTCGGCGGCCGAGTCCCAGGTCAGGCTGCCCACGTGCGAGATCCGCTGGGCCTCGGCGAGCTCGGCCTCGCGCGCGCGCACGCCTTCTTCGTCCCGCTTGCGCTCGGTGACGTCTCGGATGATCAGGACGACGCCGGTCGGCAGGTCGTCCGCATCCCGGATGAACTCGCCCTTCGCGTCGACGGGGAAGGTGCTCCCATCGGCGCGCAGCCCGCGGAACTCGCGCGGCAGCCGTACCCCGTCGAGGAACATGAGCGCGAGCGTCACCTGGGCGCGCTCCCGATCCTCCGGAGCCAGCAACTCCGCGAGCGCTCGGCCCACCAGCTGCTCTTCCCGCTGGTACCCGAACATGGCGATGCCCATCGGGGAGACCATGCGGAGGCGACCGTCCAGGTCCGCGATCGCGATGGCGTCGGGCGAGGCGGTGATGACCCCTCGATGCAGCGCCTCGCTCGCGCGCAGCGCTTCCTCGGCCAGCTTGCGCGCGTCGATGTCCGTGAAGGTGACGCGGCACCCGGGCGGCTCGCCGTTGACCGCGCGTCGCG
>CAIYQJ010000372.1 GCA_903928275.1 uncultured Chloroflexota bacterium | reverse complement strand
GCTCGCCGCCGCGGAGGCCGGCCGCGCCGCGTCTCCGGCCGGCGCGGCCGTGGCGCAGGTCGTGGCCGCCGCAGGCCGGCTCGGGACGGACGCGACCACCCTGGCGGCCGCCTTCGCCGCGAGGCCCGCCGAGGACTACCTGATCCCGCGCGGACTGCCCGGCGACGCCGGCGTCTCGATCGACCGGATGCTCTCCACGTACCGGGCGCCCGACGGCTCGGTGGCGCGGCTGTACGTGATCCCGGCCGACGACCCGTACTCCACCGCGGCCTCGGACACGGCTCAGCGGGTGCGCGACGCGGCCGTCGCCGAGACCGCGGCCTTCGGCACGGGAGCGCGCATCCTCGTCGGCGGCGCCGCGGCCGACCAGCTGGACATCCAGTCGACGATCCAGCACGACTTCGAGCGCGTCGCCTTCCTCACGATCCTCGGCGTCCTGCTCGTCCTCGTCATCCTGCTCCGCGCGCTCATCGCGCCGATCTTCCTCGTCGCCACCGTCCTGCTCTCCTACGCGACGACGCTCCACGTGGCTGGTTTCCTGTTCCAGGATGTCCTCGGGCAGGGCGGTGCCACGTTCTTCCTGCCGCTCTTCGTCTTCGTCCTCCTGGTGGCGCTCGGTGCCGACTACAACATCTTCGTCACCAGCCGGATCCGGGAGGAGAGCGAGGGCCGGCCCATCCGCGAGGGGATCCGCGCCGCGTCGGCGCGGACCGGGGCGGTCGTCACATCGGCCGGCGTCATCCTCGCGGGGACGTTCGCGGCCCTCACCATCGCTCCGCTCCAGGTCCTCTTCCAGATGGGCGCCGCCGTGGCGTTCGGCGTCCTCCTCGACACGTTCATCGTCCGCAGCCTGCTCGTCCCCTCGCTCACCGCGCTCTTCGGCGACTGGAGCTGGTGGCCGTCGGGCCCCCGGGGGCTCCGTGTCTTCCGGCGGGATCCGCCGGCGGCCCCGTAGGTCGGCGCATCGGCCGTCCTGCGCCTCGCCCTTGCGCCCGCCCACGCCCGTGATATCCT
Source organism: uncultured Chloroflexota bacterium (assembly GCA_903928275.1). GTDB lineage: Bacteria > Chloroflexota > Limnocylindria > Limnocylindrales > CSP1-4 > CAIYQJ01. The sequence goes on along the minus strand of CAIYQJ010000372.1, from coordinate 8,670 downwards.
TCGCGCACTTTCGCGCCAGATGGGCCGGGAGCGCATGGAGGTCCGCGTGGGACTCTTCTTCGATCGGGAGGCTCGCCGAGTCGCCGTCGCCATCACGACAGACGGTCGGCGCGTGCACGTCCCGGTGCGCGACCGCGACTTCGTCGACGTATCCCTCCTCGGCATCATCCGCTCGCTCGCCCTCTCCCTTATCGGGAGCATCACGGGCGGCCGGCGTGGAGCTGGAGGACCGCGGTAGCGCAGAGCGCCACCAGACGGACACCTGCAGGACCCTCGCCGGAGCGGCGGGGGTTCTTCTCTTTCTCGATCGATCACGGCAAGGCATCGAACGGCCGGGGTGGCGGCCCATGAGGGAGGACGATCGGATGACGGTGGCGAAAGGAGACGGAGGCGGGCGCGTGACGCACGTCCCGAGCGCGGGGACCTCCGCGTCGGACGAGATCGAGCGGGCCCGTCGCGACATGCTCCACGAGGGCCGGATGCAGAAGCGGACGCGGATCGGGGCGGACGTCCTGTGCGAGGCCCTCGTCCGGCAGGGCGTGGACGTCTTCTTCGGGTACCCCGGCGGCGTCATCCTCCCGCTCTACGACGTCCTCGGGGACTACCCGGAGCTCCGGCACATCCTGGTCCGCCACGAGCAGGGCGCGGCCCACGCGGCCGACGGCTACGCGCGGGCGACGGGGCGCGTCGGGGTCTGCCTGGGCACGTCCGGCCCGGGCGCGACGAACCTCGTGACCGGGATCGGCAACGCCCAGCTCGACTCCATCCCGATCGTGGCGATCACCGGCAACGTCCCGGGCGCTCTGCTCGGCAAGGACGCGTTCCAGGAGATCGACATCACCGGCATCACCCTGCCGATCACCAAGCACAACTACCTCGTCCGCAACGCCGACGACATCGCGCTCGTCCTCGCCGAGGCGTTCCACATCGCGCGGACGGGCCGACCCGGCCCGGTCCACGTGGACATCACGAAGGACGCCCTCCAGGGGGAGACGCGGGCGCAGCATCCCGACGAGGAGACGGTCGTCGCCGGCCTCCCCGGCTTCCGGCCCACGCTCGACGGCCACCCGCGGCAGCTGCGCACGATCGCGCAGGAGATCGCCAAGGCGCGGCGCCCGCTCATCCTCGCCGGCCACGGGATCCTCATCGCCGAGGCCGAGGAGGAGCTCCGCGAGCTCGCCGAGAAGGCCGGGATCCCCGTGACGTGGACCCTCCTCGGGATCGGTGCCATCGACGAGACGCACCCGCTCGCCTACGGGTACATGGGCATGCATGGCTGGAAGCACGTGAACCGCGCCATCCAGTCGGCCGACCTCCTCATCGCCCTCGGCATGCGCTTCGACGACCGCGTCACCGGCAACGTGAAGACGTACGCGCCGCATGCACGGATCGTCCACGTGGACATCGACCCGGCGGAGATCGGGAAGAACGTCGCGGTGGACGTGCCGGTGGTCGGCGACGTCCGACGGGTCCTCCGGTCGCTGCTCCCGCTGGTGGAGCCCGTGGACCGCGAGACGCGGGCGACATACCTGGGGCAGCTCGCCGAGTGGCGCCTGGAGTCCGAGGGCAGCAGCTGGCACGGCTCCGGGACCTGGCGCACCGGCCTGCTGTCGGCCGACTACGTCCTGGAGCAGATCGGCGAGGCGAACGACCACGACGCGACGATGGTCGCCGATGTCGGGCAGAACCAGATGTGGACGGCGCGCTACGCGGGCTACCGCCGGCCGAAGAGCCACCTCTCGTCCGGCGGGCTCGGCACCATGGGCTACGGGATGCCCGCCGCGATGGGCGCGGCCCTCGGCAGGCCGGACAAGACGACGTGGGCGATCGTCGGCGACGGCGGCTTCCAGATGACGATCCAGGAGCTCGCGACGCTCGTCCAGGACGACATCCCCGTGAAGATCGCCCTGCTCGACAACAGGAAGCTGGGGATGATCCGACAGTGGCAGGAGCTCGTGTACGCGGGCAACTACCACTCGTCGGAGATGGTGGGGCCCGACTACCTGAAGCTCGCCGACGCGTACGGGATCCCCGCCTGGAAGGCGACCCGTCCGGGGGAGGTCCGTCCCGCCATCGAGGCCGCGAACGCGGTCGACGGCCCGGCCCTCGTCTGGTTCGAGATCGCGAGCGAGCAGAACGTCTTCCCGATGATGCCGGCGGGCAAGGGCCTGTCCGACCTCCTCGAGGAGCTGGAGGAGCAGCTGTGAGCGGCGACATCGCGGCCGGGCCCGTCCCGGCACGTCCGATCCCCGGCAGCGGCGAGACGCGTCGCCACGTGCTCGTCGCCGTGGTCCAGAATCGGACCGGCGTCCTCAACCGTGTCGCGAGCCTCATGCGGGCGCGCGACTTCAACATCGAGTCGCTGTCGGTGAGCCACACGGACAGCGAGGACGTGAGCCGGATGACGATCACGATCCACGGCGATGAGTTCCACGTGGAGCAGGCCACGAAGCAGCTCTACCGGCTCATCGACGTGCTCAAGGTGCAGGACGTGACCGACGAGCCCACGGTGCAGCACGAGCTCGCGCTCGTGAAGGTCCGGGCCACGGACCGCAACCGCGGCGAGATCGTGTCGATCGTGGAGATGCACAGGGCCAGGGTCGTGGACCTCGCGCCCGAGTCGGTCGTCGTCGAGGCGACCGGGACGGAGGTCGAGGTGGATGCGCTCCTGACACTCCTCCGCGGCTACGGGATCAGGGAGCTCGTGCGGACCGGGGCCGTCGTCATGGCCCGTGGATCCGGATCGATCGAGGAGGCGACGAAACGATGACCGCCCGGATGTACTACGACGCGGATGCCGACCCGGCCGCACTGGCCGGGCAAACGGTCGCGATCATCGGGTTCGGGAGCCAGGGCCACGCGCATGCGCTGAACCTCCACGAATCGGGGGTCTCGGTCGTCGTGGGCCTCCAGCCCGCGAGCAAGAGCCGGGCGATCGCCGAGGAGGCCGGCCTGCGCGTCCTCGACGTCGCGGACGCCGTCCGCGCGGCGGACGTCCTCATGATGGCCGTCCCGGACACGTCCCAGAAGGCGCTGTACGACGCCGAGATCGCCCCGAACCTGCGGCCGGGCCAGCTCCTCCTCTTCGCCCACGGCTTCACGATCCGCTTCGGCCAGATCGTCCCGCCGGACTTCGTCGACGTGGGGATGGTGGCGCCGAAGGGCCCCGGGCATCTCGTCCGCTCCGTCTACCGGGACGGTGGCGGCGTCCCGGCGCTGTTCGCCGTGGAGCTCGACTCGAGCGGGACCGCGCGTGCGCGGACCCTCGCCTACGCGCGTGCCCTCGGGGCCACCCGCGCCGGGGTCCTGGAGACGACGTTCGCGGAGGAGACGGAGACCGACCTCTTCGGCGAGCAGGCGGTCCTCTGCGGGGGCACGGCCGCGCTCGTGAAGGCGGCGTTCGACACGCTCGTCGGGGCCGGCTACCAGCCCGAGCTCGCGTACTTCGAGACGATGCACGAGCTCAAGCTCATCGTGGACCTCATGTACCGCGGCGGGCTGGACTTCATGCGGTTCAGCGTGAGCGACACCGCCGAGTTCGGGGACTACGTGTCCGGGCCGCGGCTCATCGACGCACACGTCCGCGCCACCATGAAGGAGATCCTCGCCGAGATCCAGGACGGCACGTTCGCCGCACGCTGGATCGAGGAGAACCGCTCGGGGCGCGCCGAGTTCGAGCGGATGCGAGAGGCCGAGAGCGGCCACCGGATCGAGGAGGTCGGGGCCGAGCTCCGGTCGAAGATGGCGTTCCTCGACCCGGTCGTCGTGAAGGCTGGCCAGGCGCAGGCCTCGGCCCGCGGGAGTCGCGGATCATGAGCGCGCCCACGTTCGGCCCCGGCGTAGCCGAGGGTTCGGTACGCATCTTCGACACGACCCTGCGCGACGGCGAGCAGGCGCCCGGCGCCGGCCTGACGGTCGCGGAGAAGATCCAGGTCGCCCGCCAGCTCGTCCGGCTCAAGGTGGACGTCATCGAGGCCGGGTTCCCGGCGGCATCGCCGGGCGATTTCGAGGCGGTCCGGCGGATCGCGGAGGAGTCGAAGGGGGTGTCTGTCGCCGCGCTCGCGCGCTGCCGCGACGGCGACCCGCAGCGCGCCGTGGAGGCGATCCGCGTCTCCGAGCGGCCGCACCTCCACGTCTTCATCGCGACGAGCGACATCCACCTCAAGCACAAGCTGAAGATGAGCCGCGACCAGGCGCTCGCCGAGGCGGTCCGCTGGGTCCGCTATGGCCGCGAGCAGCTCGGTCGGGACGCCGAGGTGGAGTTCTCCGCGGAGGACGCGTCGCGCACCGACCCGGACTACCTCTTGGCCGTCTACGCCGCGGTCGTGGAGGCCGGCGCATCCACGTTGAACATCCCCGACACCGTGGGGTACGCGATCCCCGCCGAGTTCGGCTCCCTCGTGGCCCGCGTGAAGGCGCTCGTCGGGGACGAGGCCGTGGTGAGCGTCCACTGCCACAACGACCTGGGGCTCGCGACGGCCAACACGCTCGCGGCGGTGCAGGCGGGTGCGCGCCAGGTCGAGGTCACGATCAACGGCCTCGGCGAGCGCGCCGGCAACGCCTCCCTCGAGGAGGTCGTCATGGCACTCCGCACGCGCCCCACGCAGTTCCCCACGCTGACGAGCCACGTCCAGACCGAGCAGATCACGCCCGCGAGCCGGCTCGTCAGCCTCCTCACCGGCTTCAGCATCCAGCCCAACAAGGCGGTCGTGGGTGCCAACGCGTTCGCGCACGAGTCCGGCATCCACCAGGACGGCGTCATCAAGAATCCGCTCACGTACGAGATCATGACCCCGCAGTCGGTCGGACTCTCCGGGAGCCAGCTGACGATCGGCAAGCTGTCCGGTCGGAAGGGGCTCCAGAAGAAGCTCCGTGATCTCGGCTACCACATCGACGGACCCGAGCTCGACCTCGTGTACCGCGAGGCGATCGCCCTCGCCGACCGGAAGAAGGAGGTCACCGACGCCGACCTCATCGCGATCGCGGAGCAGCAGGTCGCCGAGGTCCACCAGGCCGTGGGGCTCGTGGACTGGGAGGTCACCTCGGCGCACGGGGGCGATTCGCGCGGCCACGTGACGCTCACCGTCGAGGGCGCCGAGCGGTACGGCAGCAGCCGGGGCAACGGCCCGGTCGACGCGCTGTACGGCGCGGTGGACGCGGCGATCGAGCCGGTCCTCGCGTGGCGCCCTGCCCTCATGAGCTACGAGATCCGTGCGATCTCCGGCGGCGAGGACGCCCAGGGCCAGGTCGTGGTCCGCTGCCGTCGGTCGCTCGACGCTGCGCCGGACTCCGAGACGGTCTCCGGGCAGGGGCTCTCGACGAACATCGTCGAGGCGTCGCTCGACGCGTACCTCGTCGCGACGAACAAGCTTCGCGCGATCGAGCTCGGCGAGTCGGGCGCGGTGATCCCGCCGCCCCGGCGAGGCGAGGAGCTCCCGTGACAGTGTCGGGTGCGCCGGGCGGGCTCGGCGACGCCCCCGGCGGGTCCACCGGCGACGCCAGCGGCGGCGCGCGCCCGACGTACCGGATCGTCGCGATCCCCGGCGACGGCGTGGGCCCCGACGTCCTCGCCGCCGGTCGGCGGGTCGTGGACGCCGCGGGGGAGCAGGCGGGCTTCGGGCTGGACTGGCGCGAGGTGGTCGTCGGCGGGGCCGCGATCGACGCGTACGGCGCCTCGATCCGCCCGGAGGACCTCGAGGCGTGCGCGGCGGCCGATGCGGTCTTCCTCGGCGCCGTCGGCGGGCCACGCTGGGACGATCCGTCGGCCACGGTCCGCCCTGAGCAGGCCCTGTTCGCGCTGCGCGGCGGCCTCGGACTCTTCGCCAACCTGCGACCGGTCACCGTCCACCCAGCCCTCGCGGAGTCCTCGCCCCTGAAGACGGCACTGCTCGCCGACGTGGACATGCTCATCGTCCGCGAGCTGACGGGCGGGCTGTACTTCGCCGCCCGCACGGAGGCGACCGGCGCCCCCGGCTCCCGCCATGCGGAGGACACGCTCCCGTATGCGGACGAGGAGATCGCGCGGATCGTCCGTCTCGCGTTCGACCTCGCCCGGGGCCGCCGGCGGAAGGTGACGAGCGTGGACAAGGCCAACGTCCTCGCCACGTCGCGCCTGTGGCGGACGGTGGCCGGCGAGGTCGCGGCCGACTACCCCGACGTGGCGCTGGAGCACCGCCTCGTGGACGCCACGGCGATGCAGATCGTCCGCTGGCCGGCCGGCTTCGACGTCATCGTCACGGAGAACCTGTTCGGCGACATCCTCAGCGACGAGGCGAGCGTCCTCGCCGGTTCGCTCGGCATGCTGCCGTCGGCCTCGGTCGGCGCCCGCCGCACCGCGCACGGCCTCCTCGGCCTGTACGAGCCGATCCACGGCTCGGCACCCGACATCGCGGGGAAGGACATCGCCAACCCGATCGGGACCATCCTGTCGGGCGCGATGATGTTGCGCTGGTCGTTCGGCCGCGACGACGCGGCGACCGCGATCGAGGACGCGGTCTCGCGCGCGCTCTTCGACGGCGTGCGGACGCCGGACATCATGCCCACCGACCCGGCCCGTGCCGCGGAGGTGGAGCCCGTCGGGACGGTCGGGATGACCGAGGCGATCATCGCCCGCCTCGACGTGCGCTCGCGCTCCGCCGCCACCGGGTCGATCGCCTAGGCGGCCCTCCCCGCCGGAGCGCCGCCGATCTCCCCGAACCAACCTCCCGCACCCAGCCGCGAGGCACGCGACCGATGAACCAGGCGACGAAGGGCGACAGGCCCGTCATCCTCTACGACACGACCCTCCGCGACGGGACCCAGGGCGAGAACGTCACCCTCTCGCTCGCGGACAAGATCCGCGTCGCGCGGATGCTCGACGAGTACGGCATGCCGTTCATCGAGGGCGGCTGGCCCGGGTCCAACCCGAAGGACGTGGAGTTCTTCGCCGCGGCGAAGCGGATGACGTGGTCGCGCGCGAAGCTCGCCGCGTTCGGTTCCACGCGGCACCGGTCGAACCGGGCGGACGAGGACCCCAACCTCCGCGAGCTCGTCGCCGCCGAGACGCCGGTCGTGACGATCTTCGGGAAGAGCTGGCTCCTCCACGTCACGAAGGTGCTCGGGGCGACCGCCGCCGAGAACCTCGACATGGTGGCCGAGTCCGTCGGCTTCATCGTGGACAACGGGCGCGAGGCGGTCTACGACGCGGAGCACTACTTCGACGGGTATCGCGCGGACCCGGCCTACGCGATCGCCACGCTCCGCGCCGCCCGGGACGCGGGGGCGCATTCGCTCGTCCTCTGCGACACGAACGGCGGCACGCTCACCGACGACCTCGTGCGCATCTTCACCGAGACGCGGGCTGCGCTCGAGCTCGACCCGGGCGCCCCCGACACCACGTGGGGCATCCACACGCACAACGACGCCGAGCTCGCCGTCGCGAACACGATCGCGGCCGTACAGGCTGGCGCTCGCCACGTCCAGGCGACGATCAACGGCTACGGCGAGCGCTGCGGGAACGCCAACATGGTGAGCGTCCTCGCGAACCTCGCCCTCAAGACGACGCTCCCGCTCCTGCCGGTCGGCGGCGGGGACATCGCCGACCTCACCCGGCTCTCGCGGTCCGTCGCCGAGATCGCGAACATCAGCCCGAACGACTACCAGCCCTACGTGGGGCGGTCCGCCTTCGCCCACAAGGGCGGCGTCCACGGCGCGGCCGTCGCCAAGGTGGAGCGCAGCTACCAGCACATCGACCCGACCCGTGTCGGGAACGAGGGACGCCTCGTCGTCTCGGAGCTCGGCGGCAAGGCGAACACGCAACTCCGGGCCGAGCAGCTCGGCCACCACCTCGAGGGCGTGGTGGACCCCCGGGCGCTGTCGCGCCTCATCAAGGAGCTCGAGGCGGATGGCGCGAGCTTCGAGGGGGCGGAGGGCTCGTTCGAGCTCCTCGTCCGACGCCACAAGCCCGACTACGAGGCCCCGTTCCGGATCGTCGACTTCACCGTCCACATCGAGCAGCGCGGCGACGCTGCGCAGCATGCGGAGGCGACCGTGCGGGTCGAGGTCGCGGGCGAGGTGCTCCACACGGCCGCCGACGGCAACGGCCCGGTGAACGCGCTCGACGCGGCCCTCCGCAAGGCGCTCCGCGCGTTCTACCCGCAGCTCGACCTCGTGCGCCTCGTGGACTACAAGGTGCGCATCGTCGATGGGCAGGCGGGCACGGGCGCACGCACGCGCGTCGTCATCGACTCCGTGGACGGCGAACGCGAGTGGTCGACGATGGGGAGCGACCCGAACATCATCGGTGCCTCCGCGGCGGCGCTCGCGGATTCGCTCGAGTACGCGATCTGGAAGAGCGGCGCGGAGGTGAGTCGGCGTGACGAGCGCCACTTCACGACGATCGCCGATGGGGCCGGCCCGCGGTGAGCGGAGCCATCGCGCCGGCGTCACGGCGGCTCGCGGGGACGGCCGCGCCGGGCCGCACGTGACCCGGGTCGCATACTCGGGCGAGCCCGGCGCGTTCGCGGAGGACGCGGTCGTCGCGTTCTTCGCCGCGGCTGAACCGGTCCCGCTGCCCGGGTTCCGCGACGTCTTCGTCGCCGTCGCCGCGGGTCGGACGAGCGCAGGCGAGCCGCCGGCCATCGGCGCGCCGCCGGCCTCCGCCGCGCCCGGGCCGATCGTCGCCGGCGTGGT
>CAIYQJ010000371.1 GCA_903928275.1 uncultured Chloroflexota bacterium | reverse complement strand
GGCATGCGGGACCGCCCCGCCGAGCGCGCGACCGACCGCGAGGTCGGCGTTGTGGCTGCCGTCCTGGTTGCCGGGTCCGAGAAGGCCGTCGCCCGCCGCCTCGGCCTGTCGCACTCGACCGTGAAGCACCACCTTGCGAACGCGCGGTCCAGGGTGGGGGCGGAGACGACGACGCAGTGGGGTGGATCCTGGCGCCGCGGCTGCCCGAGCCCGAGGGTCAAGGGAAGACGGACGAGTGGCGGTCCGCCCTGACGCTGCTCGTCCTGGTCGACGGTCCGGCACCTGGCCAGACGCGTCAGCTGGCCGACAGCGCCCGGGCGGCGGACCGGCCGGGCGCTGTCTCGGTGCTGCCCGGGGCCAAGCGCCGACGGGCACGCGGCTCGGGATCGCGACGGTGTCGAAGGTCTCGTTGCGGAACTCGCCGTTGTCGCAGGGGAAGCGGGCGACCGTGGCCCGGGTCTCCTTCGGGCGGCGGTCCGGGTTGCCCCACAGGACGACGACCTCGGTGCCCTCGGCGGCGTGGGCCGTGTCGATCCATGCGACCGAGACGAACCGGCGCTCGAAGCAGGCGCAGGTCCGGCCCGTCGCCACGCCGATCCTCCGGCCGTCCGCGAGGACGTAGTCCGCCCGCGTGTCGAAGCTGCCGAGGTCGCCGAACATCGTGGAGGGCACGTCCAGCTCGTCGTACGGCTCGACGTCCCGCCCGCGGAACTGCGACGTGAACGCGTCGCCGATACCCCCCGAAGGACCCGGCCCCGACGGGCACAGCGTGGCCGTGCGCAACCATTCAGCGCCGCGAAGGACGCGACCTTCCTGAGTCGTCTGATGCCCAACGGCACATCCGCGTCGGCACTCCGCAGTCGGACGATCGTCCTGCGAGGTTCTCAGGGTGGGCCGCCGGTGCACCACGCACCGGCGAGAGTGGGCAAAGGAGACGGTCGATGAGCATCGATGGGGGCGGATCGCCGGATGTCGCGACACGCCGGACGCACGCGCATCCCCTGGTGGCCGCGATCCGGAGCTCGACACGCCTCGAGCGCATCGGGCTCCTCGTGATGCTGGGCCTCTACGCGCTGCTGCTCGGGACCTTCGCGATCAGCTGGCCGACCCATGACGCCGCGCTGCAGATGCGGGTGACGAGCTTCGGCACGTTCATCCTGTACGTCGTCTGCGTCGGCCACTGCCTGAGCTCCCGCGGCGCGCGAGCGACGATCGGGTTCTTCGCCCTCTCGTGGATCATCCCGTTCTGCGCGGAGTACCTGGGCTCGAACTACGGCCTGATCTTCGGCTCGTATGACTACACCGGCACGATGGGGCCGTCGATCGGCGGCGTCTCCCTGCTCATCCCGTTCTCCTGGAGCATCCTCCAGTACGGCGCGCTCACGCTCATCTGCTGGCTCCTCGGCCTCGGCGGCGATCGGCGGGGCGCGACGTGGCTCGGGAGGATCGGGTGGAGCGCACTGGTCGCCCTTGCCGTCGGCGTCGCCGTCACGTCGCTCGACCTCATGACCGACCCGGCATACGTCTCGAACGTCTGGCAGCAGGTGCTCGGCGTGGCGCCCTGGTGGTGGTGGGACGGCGGCGCGTATCTCCCGAACCTCCAGGTCTGGCAGGGCGCGGGAGGGATCCCGGTCGAGAACTTCTTCGGCTGGGCGGCGGTCACCTTCATCGTGATCTTCGTCTTCCTGCTCTTCTTCGACGGACACGGGCGTCCCCTCGATCGGCTGGTCGACGTGGTCGGGCTCCTCCTGTACGGCTTCAGCCTGGTCGCGGTGACGCTCGAGCTCGCAGAGATGTCCTGGTACGACCCTGGCCTGCCGGAGGTCGTGGTCATCGGGATCTTCGCGGCGGGCCCGCTCGCCATCCTCGGCGTCGTGAAGTTCGCGCACATGTACTGGACGCCGCCCGCGCCGGCGACGACCCCCGGGCCATCGGCCGCGTGACATCCCGTGTCTGCGAGGTTGACTCGAGTTGCCCCGAGTCGCCTCTCCCAGATGGCGGCAGGACCTGTCTCGAAGCACCGTGAGCGTCCGGTCTCCCACCGGCCGCGGGCCGGTGCGCGGGTGTTTGCAGGCGCCCGACGCCTCGGGGCGCCAACGCTCACCACGCCGGCGCCGCGGCCGCTGCACACGGCGCATCCCCTCCTGAGTTCGCCGGCGGAGATCCGCCGCGAGGCCCTCGGTCCGATCCGAGGTGCGCTCGCCCTCAGGGCGTGTCGCGCATCGCGACGATCCCGCCGAGCACGCCGGAGTACAGCGTCCCGTCGGGGCCCAGGTACACCGGCGCGTAGTGGTTGTTGTAGAGGATCCCCGTCCCGGCGAGCTGGCTCCACTTCACCTGGCCGGTCCGGAAGTCGATCGCGGTGAAGTACCAGGCGTCGATGCCCGAGTCGAGGTAGGGCTTCGTGTACGAGTAGATGAGCCCGTTGGCGACGGACATCTTGGTCACGACTGTCGGGATGCTCACCTGCTCGCTGTTCCAGGCGATGTGGCAGGCGCCGCTGGCGTCGATATCGATCCGCGTGAGGCCGGCCGTCGTCGTGTGCCCGTCCTTGGTCACGTCCGGGCTCGCGTAGCCGTAGTTGTTCTCCACGACGATCGACCGGTCGGTCGCGACGAGCGAGTTCTCCGTGTCGCCCTGGTACGGCCCATAGACCGGGACGGAGCAGGCGAGGCGCGACCCGGTCACGGTCTTCGCGCGCCGGTAGACGAGAACGTGCATCTGAGGATCGGCGTTGTCGGCGATCGTGACGTAGTCGCTGCCCATCACCGTGGGCGTGGTGCCGGTCCCGATGTCGACCTGCCCCGGCTTCTGCCGCGTCCCGGCGTCGTAGGGCTCTTGCCAGGTCACGACCGGCGCCCCGGCCGCGTCGGCATCGAAGCGGTACATCGCGGCGGAGGACGCGATGAACACCCCGCCCGTCTCATCCGCGGAGTGGCCGTTGACGATCCGCTCTCCCGTGGGCATGTGGTACCAGCCGAGGATCTTCCCGGTCGTGAGGTCCACCGTGCCGACGGCGCCCTTCGCACTGGTGAACCAGACCCGGCCCGAGAAGTCCGGCTGGAGGGCCTCGATCTTGTCGCCGGTCGGGATGACGCTCAGGAGGTCGATCTTCGCGTCGACAGTGAACGAGCTCGCATCGTGCGAGACGACCCAGATGCTCCGCTCGGCCGTCCCGATGATCGTGCGGTACTGCTCGTCCTGGTAGAAGTACGTGCCCGACGGCCGGAAGTCGGTGCCGGACTCGTGCTCCTTCGGCAGGTCGAGCGTCGCGAGCGTCCGCAGGGTCCCGGGCTCGATGAGCGTGAGACGGACGTTCGCCGTCTCGGCATCCGGATCGACCATGACGGGGCCGGCGACGATCCGCCCAGCCTGGTCGAACGTCATCCCGACGACGACCGCGTCCGGCGACTTCGGCGTACCGGTCCATGTCGAGGAGACGACGGGCTTCCGTCCGAGTGGTCCGCCCGTGAAGTACGTGTCGCTCGCGTACGTGTCGTTGTGGACGCCCGCCCACTCCTGGGGCGACATGAACGGGTTCTGCGCGACCGCCCGCGTCTCGACCGGGTGCGCGGTGGCGGGTGCGCCGATGTACGTCGCGGCGCCGCCCGAGCCCGGTTGCCGGGGGATCGGGACGGGGTTGGGCAGGTCACCTGCCGATGCCGGGGCGATGCCGGTGGCAAGGGTCATGACGGCGACGACCGCGGCAACGACGAGCCTCCTCACGATGACCTCCCGGCGGGACGCGATGCGAGCCTCGAGCCGGATGCCGGCTTCCGGCTCGATGCAACGCCATGTCGCCCCGGGCGAGCAAGGGCACATCGACCCGAAAGTGGCCGTCGTCGTCGGTCGTTAGCGCCCGGCGGCGTCCGGGCGCGCCAGAGTGACAGGCGCGGTCAGCTCGCCCCGGTGCCGAGCGCGCTGGTCAATGGGTCCGAGCGACGGCACCAGCGGCCTACGGTCCGGTGGCTCCCTGCCCGGAGGGCGCCTCCTTGTAGGCGCGACCAGCCTGATGGATCCGTCGGGGTCGAACAGGTCGACCGGCTTCTTGTCCGGTCCGAGCGCGAACGACGCCACGAAGGACGCCGTGAACGGGTCTGCCCGGACCCGCGGGCATGGCCCAATCGGCCAACTAGTCATCCGCCCGCCGCGGCCCGACGCTACGGGGCATGACGGCGCGCTGGTCTGATCCACACCGACTCCCGGTCACCCCTGCCTGTTGCGACCCCGGGTACGTCCGACCCGTCCCCGAACCTCGTGGACGGGTCGGAGCGCGACCGATGCCTCGCCCGATCGCGGCATCGCCGAGCGTGCAGAG
>CAIYQJ010000370.1 GCA_903928275.1 uncultured Chloroflexota bacterium | reverse complement strand
GGGAACGTCGCGGTGAGCAGGGGGAAGGCGACGTTCACCGTCACGCCCCTGATCCCGAGCTCGCGGAAGCGATCGAGCGTCAGGCCGACCTCGGTCAGGGTCTGCGGCTGCAGCAGCAGCGGGCCCCGGTTCCCGTTCGCCACGGCCAGCTCCGCCCCGAAGACCGGAGCCGTCCCGGTCGCCGCGTCGATCGACGCCGTCCTCACCGTGGGTGCCTGCGCCCGGGCGGCGAGGTCATCGACCCGGGCACCGAGCGTGCTCGCGAGCGGCGCATACGCCCTCGGCGCCAGGTCGGTGATCGGGTGGGTCGAGAGCAGGACCGGGGGGCGTGGTGGCTGGGTGAAGTCGAAGTCGTTCGTCAGGTCGCCGAGGATGGGCACCGTGTCGCGCACAGTGGGGCGGGAGTCCGGGCGGCCGTCGGTGGCCGGGTCGAGCCTGGCGCCGCCGAGGAAGTCGTCCTCGATGAACTTCAGGTAGGCGTCGAACGAGAGCGTCTGGCCGTCGATGTAGCCGGTCTTCGCATACGGGCTGATGACCATCGCCGGGACGCGCAGGCCGTAGCCGTTGGCGTCGACGACCGGCGGGACCACGTGGTCGTAGAAGCCGCCCCAGTCGTCCCAGGCGAGGAAGATCGCCGTGCTGTTCCAGTCGGGCCCGGACATCGCGGCGTTGACGAGGTTCGTGACGTAGCTCTGGCCGGCCGAGATCAGGTGCGGCGGATGCTCGCTGTCGGCCCCGTTGGGCACGACCCAGCTCACCGCCGGCAGGGTACCGGCGGCCGCCGCGGTGGTGAACTCCGAGACGTCGCGGACGTTGCTGATCTGCTCGTTCGCCACCACGTCGGCGAAGCCGAGCAGCGGGGTGAAGACGCTGGGGTGGGTCAGGTCCTGGTTCGTCGATGCACAGGTCATCGAGCCGTCGGCGCAGTCGGGCTGCTCGCCCTGGTCCACGTAGTAGGCCCAGCTCACGTCGTGGGCATGGAGCAGGTAGGTGATGTCGGTCCAGGCGTAGGGCTGGGGCTTGGCGGCGGTGGGGAGGTCGACCGTCGAGATGGCGCTGGCGCAGCTCATCGGATCGGCCGCGTTGGCGCAGAGCGCCGCCCAGCTGGACACCATGTAGAGGTGCGACTCGAAGCTCTGCGAGGCGACCGACTCGAACATCCGGTCCTGCAGTACGAAGTCCTTCGCGTAGGTCCAGTAGTTGGGGATCTCGCGGCTGTCGATGTAGCTCATCACGTCGGGGACGCCGGTGCCCATCTCGGCGCACGCCGGGTTGCCCGCGTCCGTCGTGGCGCAGTGCTTGCGCACCGTTTCGACCGATCCGACGAAGCCGTCCATCTTCCCGCCGGCGATGTCCTTCACCGCGTGATCCGCGGTATGCGGACCGCCGAAGGAATCGTCGACGTTCGTGTGATAGGGCCTGTCGCAACCCCCGGTGTCGGGGTCGGGGATGCAGACGGTCGGCACCCCGTTGCTCATCGGGATGCCGTTGGCTCCGGGGAAGGTCCCGAAGTACGTGTCGAAGGAACGGTTCTCCTGCATGATCACGACGACGTGCTGGATCTTGTGGATCCCGTCGGCGGCCGTGATCCCCGGGAGCGGCGTTCCCGGGACCGTCTGCGGCTTCGCGGACGCGCTCGCGCCGACTCGGTCCGGAGTCGACGCGCCGGGCGCTCCCGACGGGACCGATCCGGGCGTCGCCGATACGCACGCCGCCGCGACGATGGCGATGACGCCCACGGCGGCTGCCCGGCTGGCCTGCGATCGACCGAACGGCATCATCTCTGCGCACCTCACGCGATCCCTGCTCGATGGGACGTCGGCGACGGGCCGGCATGGCGGACGTCGCCCGCATCGATCACCCGGAGATGGGGGAGCGACGCCCCACCAGGTCATCGATGGTCCCGTGGCGTCGGCGGACCGGATCTCGGGCATCATTCGCCGGACCTGCTGCGGTCGGCTGGGTCCCCCCAGCGAGACGGAGTCTACGGAGCCGCGGGGGGCGTTCCACCTGCCTTTCGGCCCCCGTTCGCGGAGTGGCCGCCCCGCAGCGAGCGGCGTGTCCGGTCGGACGATCGGCGCGCGGCCCGGTGAAGTGCGACGGCTCCTCTCAACGCCGATCGGCGCGACCGAGCGCCCGTCCGGCGCCCCCGGGCGACGCTCCCGCAGGCGGGCCCGACCTGCGCCACGGAGGAGCGCTGGCTGCTATCGTCGCCATCGATGGGACTCGGGTTCGGACTCCTCAGCGCGCAGCTTCGCCCCGGCGAGACCGACTGGACGCGCGCCTACGACGAGACGGTCCGGCTGGCCGTCGAGGCGGAACGGCTCGGCTTCACGTCCGTCTGGACGACCGAGCACCATTTCGTCGATGACGGGTACATGCCGTCGCTCCTCGTCGTCAGCGCGGCGCTCGCGCAGGCGACCTCGCGGATCGAGATCGGCACCGGCGTCGTCCTCGCCCCGCTGTACCACCCGCTCCGCCTGGCGGAGGACGCGGCGACCGTCGCGCTGCTCAGCCACGGGCGGCTGGTCCTCGGCCTCGGCCTCGGGTGGTCGGAGGTCGAGTTCGCGGGGCTCGGCGCCGATGCGCGCCGTCGCGGCGCGGCCATGGACGAGATCCTCCGGATCCTCCCGCGGGCGTGGACGGGCGAGCCGTTCACCCACCATGGCGCGGTCTACGATCTCCCGACGCTCGCCGTCCGGCCCACGCCCTCGAGCCGGATCCCGGTGCTCGTGGGCGGTAGCGCGGAGCCGGCGATCCGTCGCGCGGCGCGCCTCGCCGACGGGATCTTCGCGAACTCGACGGTCGAGCGGTTCACCGAGCAGGTCGGCTGGGTTCTGGACGAGTGCGAGCGCATCGGCCGGGATCCCGCGACCTTCCGGTTCATCCACTACTCGGTGCTGCTGCCCGGGGCCTCGCAGGAGGACGCGCTCGCCCGCTACCGCGACGCGCTGTGGGCGATGCAGTGGAAGTACTCCGACATGGGGGCCTCGGCGGCCCGGCCGCTGCCGGCCGTGACCCCGCCGACGTTCGACCGGCCGGACCATGAGCTGGTGAAGGGCCGGGCGACGTACGCCGGGACCCCCGACGAGCTCGTCGAGGCTCTGCTCGACATCCGGCGCCACGCGGGAGTGCCCGTCGAGTTCGTCGCGCGGAGCCACCTCCCGCTCCTGGACGACGCCGCGCAGGTCGACCTGATGGGGCGGCTCGCCGAGGGCGTCGCTCCCCACGTCTGAGGCGCGGCCCTCCTGTCGACGGCGGCTGCCGCCCGCCCGGCCGGGGCCCGATGGCCGACCCCGAGCACGGCTCCGTCCACGCGTGGCTCCACCAGGTGGAGGCCGTCGATCGCCGCGTCGGCGCCGGGGAGGACGACCGGCCGGGGCTCCACGACGTCGCGGACCGCCGGAAGACCCGGGCCGACGCCCCGGGAGGCGATGTGCGCTCGGACGGCCGGTCCTGCCCAACAGGCCCGACGGCCCGACGGCCCGAACGTCCCCACCGGCGGCTGCTACCGTGTCACTGCTACGCAACCGCATGCTGGCAGCCGCGCGTTCCGGCGGTGCCGGGCGTGCCCGCTGGATGCGTTCGACGCCTCGCAGGTGGTCGGCGCAGGGGGGATTGCGAGACGCCCGGTCCGTCGGGATCGGCACGGCGCCCGCCACCACCAGGGGTCCTCCATGCGCTCCATCTCGCCCTCCACCCGCCCGGTCTCCGGCCGTCATCGTCGTCGGCTCGGCGCGCTCGTCGGCGCGCTCCTGGTCGCCGCCTTCTCCGTGCCCGCGTGGATCGCGGCACCCGTCGCGGTGGACGCCGCCGCCCCGCGCGTCTCCTACGCGGCGACGATCGCGGACGGCCGCGCTGCCGCGACCGCGATGCTCGCGGCGTCGGGTGCGAGCTCCCTCTCGATCGCGCTCGTCGACCACGGGTCGATCGTCTGGCGCGAGACCTTCGGACACCTCGATGGCCCGACGGGCGCGAAGCCGACCGCAGACACGCTCTACGGCCTGGGCTCCGTCAGCAAGATGGTGACGACGGCCGCCGTCATGACGCTCGTCGACGCGGGCACGGTGAGCCTCGATGCGCCCGTCGTCCGCTACGTGCCCGATTTCCGGATGGCCTCGCCGGAGTACCGCCGGATCACCGTCCGGATGCTCCTGGACCACTCGGCCGGCCTGCCCGGTGCCGACTACCGCAACTTCGCCGGGACGACCCCGTACCCGGCTTTCGAGGCCCAGATGCTCGCGGACCTCGCGACCGAGCGCCTCAAGACGACGCCGGGCGCGATGAGCGTCTACTGCAACGAGTGCTTCAACCTCGCCCAGGTCGTCGTGGCCCGGGCGAGCGGGAAGCCGTTCCCCGCGTACGTCGCCGATGCGATCCTCGCGCCGCTCGGGATGACCCACTCGCGCTATGGCGACGTGCCGTTCGCGGAGGGCTCGACCGCCCGTGCGTTCGATGCCTCGACCGGCACGCTGACCCCCCAGGAGTACCCGAACGGGTACGGCTCGGGCGGCTTCTTCTCGACGCCCACGGAGATGGCCAGGCTCGCGACGATGCTCGCGAGCGGCGGCGTCTACGACGGACGGCGCATCCTGTCGGCGGCGTCGGTCGCCGAGATGGCCCGCGACCAGACGGTCTCGACGCTCGACGTCTCGGGGCCGCTCTCGCTGCGCTTCGGCCTCGGCTGGGACACCGTCGCGGAGCGCGCGCTGGTCTCGGTCGGCGTCCCGGGGTGGTGGAAGTCGGGCGACATCTTCACGTACTCGGCGGGGCTGCTCGTCGCACCCAAGGCCGGCCTCTCGGTCATCGTCGAGAACGCCGGCCCGTTCGGCCGGCACATCTCCGCCCAGGCGCTCACGGAGCGGGTCATGCTCCACGCCCTGGTGGACCAGGGGACGCTGCGATCGGTGCCCCCCGTCCTCGGCCGGGCCACGCTCCCGGCGCGGACGCCCACCGCCGCGCAGCTCCACGCGATCGAGGGGATCTACGTCCGGCAGGGAGGCGTGGCCTACCGCGTGGACGCCCGGCCGGACGGAAGCCTGCAGCTCGCCATGGCCATCGGGGACGCATGGACGCCGATCCTCGGCCCCTTCACGCTCCGCTCCGACGGGCTGTTCTGGAACGACGGGGACCCGGCGGTCGCGATCCGCGCCGCGACCCGGTGGGGGACGACATACCTGGTGGGCCGGCTCACGCAGGGGTATGGGACAGCCTGGACCGATGCACCGATGGGCCAGCACTTCCCGCCCGGCGAACCCCTGTCGCCCGCCTGGAGCGCGCGGCTCGGGAAGACGTGGCTCATGACGAACGTGAACCCGACCGACTTCAAGTGGCTCGTCTCGCCTGCGACGCACCTCGCGACGATCCCGGACCTCCCCGGGTACCTGGACATCGTCGACCCGTACTCGCCCGCGCCCGTGGACGTGGGCGGCAGCGACACGTTCGGCGCCATGTGCCTCGTCGCGCCGGTCGAGGCAGGACGGGACCTCGTGGACCTCGACGTCGTCGTGCGCGACGGCGAGGAATGGCTGCGATACGGAAGCTTCGAGTACCGCCCGGCAGCGACGGTGCCGGCGCTCGCCTCGGGACCGTCGTCGGTCGCGATCGGGCCGGATGGCCGCGCGGAGTGGCGGATGGTGGCGAGCGCCTCCACGCTCGCGGTCGCGGGTGCCAAGGACTGGAAGGTCTTTGACGCCGACCTCGCCCCGGTCGCCTCCGGCTCGGGCGACGCGCCGAAGGTCGCCGTCTCCGCTGGGGGCTACGTCGTCCTCTTCGGCGCCGCGGGAACGACCGTGCACATCGTCCGCTGACGCGCCGGCAGCCCTCTCACGATCCGCATGTGCGTCACGCGCGGCACCGCGCGACGCCGTCACCGGTCCGGAGCACGGCCGTTTCCGGGAGCCTTCCAGGCGGTCTGTGCACCCCTGCCCCGTCCTCCGCGACCGGCCCCCGGTCGGATCGACACCCGATCACGGTCCATTCGGCAGCAGACCGCACGTCCGTCCTCCATAACCATATGCCCATAGGGTTCTGACGTGTCCCCTCCGTCAGCCGACAGCACGAGCGTGCGGCAGGCGCCGCCCAACGGATTGGGGACACGATGGACGAGACTCGCGCACTCGTGGTCGGCGCCGGGATGGCCGGCATGTCGTGCGCGCTGCGCCTGCAGGAGGCCGGCGTCGACTACCGGATCGTGAGCGACACGTTCGGCGGACGCGTCGACTACTCGCCCGACGAGAAGGTGAACTTCGGCGCCTACTTCGTGATGGCCAACTACGCGAACGCGACGAAGATCCTCCGGCGCGAGACGTGGATCAACCCGTTCGCGTGCTGCTTCCACCAGGACGACGGCGCCGCGTACCCCACGATCAGCGGCCACACCCTGAAGCGGGGCGGGCGGTTCGCGCAGTTCGGCGCCCTCATGGTGCGGTTCATGCGCCACAACGGGAACTACAAGCGCAACTGCGAGCGGATACCCCAGCGCGAGGCGATGGCCCTCGACCCGTACATCGCGCGGCTGTTCCGCCAGCCGGCGTCGGAGTGGGTGAGGGAGCACCGGCTCGACTCGGTCGCCGCCGACTACGTGTCGAAGTTCACGTACGCGTGCACCGGCGTTTCGCTGGAGCGCCTCACCGCTCTCGACGCCCTGACCGTCTGCCAGGGCCTCCTGCTCCCGATCCACCGCTTCTCGTTCGACGAGCCCGCCATGACGCGCCGCCTGGGGCCCCATCTCATCCGGGACCGGGTCGACTCGTTGCGGACCGTCGACGGCCGGCATGTCGCCACATGCGCATCCGGCGCCGAGCTCGCCGCCGACCTCATCGTGCTCGCCACACCCGCCGTCGAGACGCAGCGCCTGCTCGAGCTCCCCGCGATCCGCGACACCTGCGAGCTCTACGTCTTCCACGTGAAGGCGACCCTGAAGCCGGCATTCGCAGCGCACGCGATGAACCTCTTCCCGTTCGCGTCGCCGGTCGTCCTGACGGCGCTCCAGGACGACGGGAGCTTCCTCGTCTACACGCGCGAGCCCGACGCCGACCTCGGGCAGGTCTGCGAGAGCTGGGAGCTCATCGGGTCGAAGGCCTGGCGCAACGCGATGTACGTCACCGGCTCCGCCTACCTCGAGCAGCAGTACGGCCCGACGCTCTACACCGCGGGAGACCACAACGGCCTGGGCCTGGAGCCCGCGGCCATCTCCGGGATCTACGCGGCGAACCAGGTCATCCGGGCCGCCGGGAGGCTGCCATCGCCGGTCGCTCCGCGCGAGCGCGACCTCGCGCACGCCTGACCCGTCGCCACCGCCGAGGAGTCCGTCGATGAACCGGTTCCCGTTCAGCAAGACCCGGCCGATGCAGATCGTGGCCGGCCTCTTCCTCTCCGTCGTCATGGCCCTCGCGGTCATGTGGGGCTACGGCCTCTCCGACCTCCCGACGAAGGAGGAGCGCGAGATGAAGCTGCCCGGCGACGACCTGCTCGCGGGGGACAGGACGGTGCGGATCCAGGGCGCGGTGACCATCGACGCGCCGCGCGAGAAGGTCTGGCCGTACCTCGCCCAGATCGGCCAGCGGAAGGCCGGCTTCTACAGCTTCGGCCTGCTCGAGCGGCTGGCCACGTTCCACATCTACAACACGTTCCGGATCGTGGACGAATGGCAGCACCTCGACAAGGGCGACTACGTCTTCTACCACCAGAACGGCGTGGGCTCCGAGGTGCAGGACGTCGCCTGGGGCGAGTACTTCACGATGATGTCCGACTCCCGCCGGCCGTCCACGCACCAGGGATCCATCGCCTGGAAGCCGCCGTTCGGGCTGAAGCACTTCGCCTGGACGTGGAGCTTCGTCCTCCTCGACAACGGCGACGGGACGACCCGGTTCATCAACCGCTGCGACGCCTCGTGGGCGCCATTCGGGGGCTGGCGCTTCGCCGCCATCGCCCTCGCCCTCGGCAGCCCGTCGCTGTTCATGTGCCGCGAGATGCTGCGGACCATCAAGCGCTGCGCCGAGACCGAGTACCGCCGGCCGCTCGTCGACCGGATCCTCGGCTTCGGAGCGCCGGTCGCGACCGGCGGGAGGGACGTGAAGTGACCGCTCCGGCCAAGCCGCTCTGGCACAACCCCACCGGGATCGCGGGGATCCGGACTGTCCTCGCACGCCTGGCCCATGCTCGGCGCTGGAACATGCCGGTCATCCGGTTCTTCTTCCGCCTCCTCGTGGCCGGCGCCCACCACCAGAAGACCCCGATCTTCGGGCCCATCTACAAGCGCGTCCTGCTCTTCACGCCCGTCGAGCGCCAGCACACCTCGGCGATCCTCCTGCCATTCAACGCGACCGCGGCCCCGGCGACGATCGAGGTGGGCGCCGACCTCGCGGCGCAGGCGGACGCCTCGCCGCTGCCGATCGACCTCATCAAGGACTGCCTCCGCAAGTCCTCGTACATCGGGGCGATGCGGACGTGCGTCTGCCGCGACGCGTTCGGGTGCACCACGCACTCCCACGACGTCTGCTGCATGTTCCTCTCCAGGTCGGGTCGACGGGTCGTGAGCTACGGGATCGCGGACGAGATGTCCCTCGAGGACGCTTTCGCCCGCGTGGACCGGGCCGCCGCCGAGGGCCTCGTGGGACAGGCGCTCTGGGTGGAGGTGGAGCAGTTCGTCTGGGGCTTCCACAACAGCGACATGGACGGGTTCCTCGAGATCTGCTTCTGCTGTCCCTGCTGCTGCACCGCGATGTCCGTCTGCCGGAGCGCGGCGCGTGACGTGAAGGGCCACTTCCGATCGTCCGGCTACCAGGCGGTCCTCGACGGCTCGCTCTGCACCGGCTGCGGCGACTGCGTCCCGGGCTGCATCGGCGAGGCGATCACCATGGCGGCAGGGGCGGGGCGCATCACGATCGACCTGGCGAACTGCGTGGGGTGCGGCATGTGCGCCACCACCTGCGCCACCGACGCGATCGCGATCGCGCGGACGAAGCCCGTCTACCCGAGCATCCACCAGCAGCTGCTCGAGCAGAGCGGCCTCCCGCTCGTGGTCTGAGCGACGGCCGTGCACGAGCTCGCGATCGGCAAGAGCATCCTCCGGCTGGCGGTCGATCGCGCCACCGCCGCCGGCCGGACCCGCGTGACCGCGATCGACCTGGTGGTGGGGGAGCTCAGGAACCTCGAGGCCCCCACGCTCCAGCGCTATTTCGACCACATCAGCGCCGGGTCCATCGCCGAGGGCGCGGTCCTGCGGGTGACCCGCGCGCCGGCCCGGTTCACGTGCGCGACATGCGGCGAGCCGTCGCCCGCGATCGTCTGCGGTCCCTGCGGCGGGGCACCCTGCACCCTCGTCGGCGGGCGCGAGATGCTCGTCGAGCGGCTCGAGGTCGCGTGATGGGCGAGGTCGCCGTCATCGACGTCCGCACCGAGATCCTTGCCGAGAACGCGCTCGAGGCGTCGGCGATCAGGGAGCGCCTGCGAGCCGACGGCATCGTCCTCGTCAACATCACCGCCTCGCCCGGCGCGGGCAAGACCATGTTGATCCTGGAGACCTTCCGCCGGCTCCGGGGCAGGTTCCGGATCGGCGTGATCGAGGGCGACGTCGCCTCGCAGGTGGATGCCGACCGGATGGCGGCCGCGGGCGTCCCGACGGTGCAGGTCACGACGGGCGGCCTGTGCCACCTGGACGTGCCGATGGTCGCCGCGGCGCTCGGGCGGCTGACGCCCGGCCCGTTCGACCTCGTCTTCGTCGAGAACATCGGCAACCTGGTGTGCACGGCCGACTTCGACCTCGGGGCCGATGCGAACGTCGTCCTCCTCAGCGTCCCGGAGGGCGACGACAAGCCACAGAAGTACCCGCTGATCTTCGTGACGAGCGATGCGCTCGTCGTCACGAAGACCGACTACCTGCCGATCTCGGACTTCGATCTCGGCGCGGCGACCGCGGGAGCGCGGGCGCTCAACCCGGCGCTCCCGATCTTCCCGGTGTCGTGCCGGAACGGCGACGGCCTCGACGCCTGGTGCGCGTGGGTCGTCGAGCGCGTCGAGGCACGGCGACGGGCGGACGATCATGGCTGAGACCGAGACGAGGAGGCCCGTCGGGATGCCCGGGCGCGGCCTGGTCGAGCGAGGCTGCGAGCTCAACGCCGCCGTCTCCGACCCGACCCGGATGAAGATGATCAAGGTGCTCGGCTCGCACCCGCGCCACTCGCTGACGGTCTCCGACGTCGCGCGGATCCTCGGGGTCTCGCAGCCTGCCGCCACGAAGCAGCTCAAAGTGCTGCACCGGGTGGGCCTCGTGGACCCGAAGCGGATCGGACAGGCGGTCTGCTACTCGATCAACGAAGAGACCGTGGCCGAGTACCACCGGGTGATGGAGCACGCGTTCGCACACGCAGCGACGCCGTGCGTCAACGGGTACGACTGCGACACCTGCCCCTACCGGGAGACGTGCGTCTGACGGCTCCGGCCTCGGCCCCAGAGTCGGCCGCCTGCCCACTCGTCATTCATGGTCGCCGCTTCAGTCCCCGATCAGGGTCCCGGCGGGCACCGGTGAGACCGTGCCCCCACCAGCGCGAGCCTGCCGCCGGCGCGGTGCGTAGTCGGACCACCAGACCGCTGCGAGGCGGCGACGCGCGGTCGAGCAGCGGCTCCACTCGCTCGAGCCCCTGCTGCCTCGCGATGAGTCGAGCGGTCGCCTGGATGCGCACCGTGGCCCGTTCCGCGACCCGGTCCGCGGCTCGGAACGCCTCGACCGTCTCCTCCGATGGGTCCGCGTCGAGTCCATCGCGAAGCGCCCGCCGGCACTGATCGAACTGGCGCCGGGCGGCGCACGTGCCGAGGGACATCCGGCCCGGTACAGAGGTGGCAACCGCGGGCGGTCCGTACCGGCGGCCCGACCGCCGACCCACGCCGGGCGGGCGTTCTCGGCCACGGCATTCCTCCGCCGTGCGGTCCGGGGCGCGGTCCGGGCGGTCCGTCCTGCTATACCTGCCCGGTGACCTCCGGCATCCTTGCTCTCCTCATGCTCATCCGGGGCAGCGCGTTCGGCGCGATCGCGCCGTTCGCCACGGTCCTCGCGCTCCGGGCCGGCCTGCCGGCGGGGCTGCTCGGGCCGGTCGCGGCCGCGGGGGCCGTGGTCACGCTCGTGATGTCACCGCTCTGGGGTTCCGCGGGCGACCGCCGCGGCCGCCGGCGGATGCTCGTCCTCGCGTTCGCTCTCGGCATCCCGGTCTCCGCGGCGTTCGCGCCCCCGTGGCTGGCGCTCTTCCTCGTCGCGTACCTCGCCTGGGCCGTCGTGTCGAGCGCCTTCATGCCCCTGGTCGATTCCGTCTCCCTCGACCGGCTCGGCGGCTCGCGCTCGCGCTACGCACGCGTCCGCGCGGGGGCGTCGGCCGGCTACATCATCGCGGCGCTCGCGGTGGGCGCCGCGATGACCGTCACCTCCCTGGCGTGGGCGGCGCCCGGCGTGGCGGGCGCG
Source organism: uncultured Chloroflexota bacterium (assembly GCA_903928275.1). Lineage (GTDB taxonomy): Bacteria > Chloroflexota > Limnocylindria > Limnocylindrales > CSP1-4 > CAIYQJ01. The sequence continues at coordinate 94 of CAIYQJ010000370.1, read as the reverse complement.
GTCCTCTGCGCGATCGGGGCGGGCGGCGTGGCGGCCCGCCTGCGCGGCGAGCTCCGGACCGGCACGGGCCTCGCGGGGACCGAGGGGGCGTCCG
>CAIYQJ010000369.1 GCA_903928275.1 uncultured Chloroflexota bacterium | reverse complement strand
GAGGAAGTCGTCGAGCCGCGACCGGCAGTCGATGAGCGGCTCCGAGCCCGGCAGCTCCCGCATGGCCCAGGTCATCTCCCCGGTCACGCGGGGAGCGAGGTAGCCCTCGGCCACGGCTCGGTCCGCCTCCTCGCGCGGGGTCGCGAGCATCGCCGTCGGGTCGAAGACCCCATCACGGACGTACGTCTCCTCGCGGCTGAGGACGCTGATCTGGCCGCGCGCGAGGCAGGCCTCCACGTCCATGCCATCCCCGCGCAGGTCAGGCCGGACGGCCTCCGCGGTCCGGGCGTCCACGATGCAGACGACCTCCTCGCCGCGCTCCGGCCCCAGCCGCAGGTACGGCACGACCGCGGCCTTCTGCTCGGCTTCGGTGTCGCAGACGCAGCAGAGGTGGTCGCCCGGCTCCACCTCCGTGGTCGATCGCGGCTGCCGGGACGCATGACCGTCCGCCGCCGATCCTTCGCCGTTCGGCAGGGCGCCGGATCTCCCTGGCGCCCCCGCTCTCGCCATCCTCACGCCCACCCGCTCTCGACGAGACCCGCGGGCCGTCCCGTCTCGCACCACCGTACACCCTCGCCACTCGCTGACTTGGGCTGATCCCGCGCCGCCCGCGGCTCTCCCGCAGCTCGACTGACGCACGCCCACGGTGCCCGAGCCCGGCGCCCGCGCCCGCCGGCAGGTCACGACGCGGGCGTCTGCCCGTGTCACCATCGTTCCCGTGACCGTCATCCACCTCCAGTCCCGCCTCGCGCCAGTCCAGTCCCGCCCCGCGCCAGTCCAGTCCCGCCCCGCGCCGCGGTGACCGGAGACGCCCGGGGACGACGCAGGACCGCGCCGGTCGAGGAGCCGATCACGATCGACCTCCCGGGCGGGCGCATCGACGCCACCCTCCGTCGCAGCCCGCGGGCGCGCCGGCTGCGGCTCACCGTGGACGCTCGCCGGGGCCTGATCGTCACCGTCCCCGGCGGCGACCGGCCGGACCAGCGCGTCCTCGCGGCTCTCGGCCCATTCGTCCGCGAGCGGGAAGCGTGGATCCGCCGACATCTTGCGGCGGTGGAGCGCGCGCGCGACGAGGCCGCCGCCCGTGGCCCGCTGACCGACGGCGTGACGATCCCCTACCGCGGGGAGCCGCACCGCGTGCGGGTCGTGCCGGCGGCAGCCCGGGCGCGGCGCTCATCCGTGGCGCGCGTCGGAGGCGACGCGGGGGATGAGCTCGTCGTGTCGCTGGTCGCCCGCGACGCGGATCGGCTCGGCGACGTCCTCGACGCGTGGTTGCGGGCCGGCGCCCGCCGCGCGATCGAGCGTGCCATGGCCCGTCACGCGACGGCGCTCGGCGTGGTGCCCGCCGGGATCTCCATCCGCGACCAGCGTACGCGGTGGGGGAGCGCGAGCCGCTCGGGGCGCCTGTCCTTCTCGTGGCGGCTCGTCCTCGCGCCGCCGGAGGCGCTCGAGACGGTGGTCGTTCACGAGCTCGCGCACCTTCGCGTCTTCGGCCACGGGCCGGGGTTCTGGGAGCTCGTCGCGACGCGCGTGCCGGACCACCGCCGGTGGCGGCGCTGGCTCCGCGACCACAGCGCCGAGCTGCACGCGGTCCTGTCGTCCGGGTGAGTTGGTCGGGCCGCTATCTGGCCGCGCGATCGGGCCGCCGGACCGCGCGCTCGGGCTCGAGCCGCCGGACCACGCGATCGGGCCGCCTGGCCGCGAGCTGCCCTCGGCCCTTCCGGCCCGCCTGCACGTCAGCTGTCGGTGCCCATCGCCTGTCGGCCGCGCGCCGCGCTCCCCGAGTACATCGCGATGTCCACGACGAACGCCATGAGGAGCACCACCCAGTCGAACCCGTTGATGCCCCCGGGCGCGACGAGCACGTACGCGAGCGTCAGCCACGGCATGAAGACGAACCCGAGCAGGGGCAGGACCCACGAGTCGAACGCCAGCTGCCACCGGGCCGGGTCGGCCAGCCACCAGACGAAGGCGGCGGCACGCGGCCCGATCAGGGCGAGGATCATGAACAGGCAGCACATGGCGCGTCCTCCCTCCGCTCCGCGGGCGGCGAACCCCCGCCGACGCCGACCAAGCCTACCCGGCGCCCACCCCGTCGTCCCAGCGGTTGCCGGGTGGCGTGAACCTCGCGAACGCATCGAGGAGCGCGTCGGCGTCGCTGGCGACGACGATCGCGCGGCGATGTGCCGGCGTCACATACCCCTGAGTCACGGCCGCATCCAGCCACGCGAGGAACTGAGCCCAGTAGTCGCCGATCTCGAGGATGCCGACCGGCTTCGCGTGGAGGCCAAGCTGCGCCCACGACAGCACCTCGGCGAGCTCGTCGAGCGTGCCGATGCCGCCGGGGAGCGCCACGAACCCGTCGCACATGCCGATGATCGCGGACTTCCTCTCGGCGAGCGTGTCGACGACGATGAGCCCCGTCAGGCCCGGGTGCGCGAGCTCGCGATCGACGAGGGACCGCGGGATGACGCCGACGACGGACCCGCCGGCCGCGAGCGTGGCGTCCGCGACGGCCCCCATGAGGCCCACTCGGCCACCGCCGGTGACGATCGCGACGCCCCGGCGCGCCATCGAGCTGCCGAACGCACGTGCGGCGACCGCGTGGCCCGGGTCCAGCCCGGCGGTCGCACCGCAGAAGACGCCGATCCGTCGCACGCCGCGAAGTATCCGGCTTCGCGGTAGGCCCCGTCGAGGACGTGCCACGCCAGGCGGCCATCCCGCGGCTCGCCATCCCGCGACTCGGCGGCCGCACACTGACTCGGCGGCCGCACAGGGGCTCGCCGGCGACCCCGGGACACGACGAACCCCGCCGGCGGGACCGACGGGGCGGTGGTGGAGATGAGGGGACTCGAACCCCTGACCCCCGCGATGCGAACGCGGTGCTCTTCCGGCTGAGCTACATCCCCACGCGTGGAATCTGATTCTAGCACAGGGCCCGGCGCGGACCCGCCGGTCGATCCCGGGCCCGCCCGCGGACTCCCTCCGCCCGGGCGACTCGACCTCGTCGCGCGCACCATACGCGCGTGGAGATGACGAGCGGGCTCGCGCTGGGGTTGATGGCGGCCGCGATGTGGGGGACGCTGGACGTCCTCGTCGCGTTCGCCGGCCGGCGCGTCGGCGGGGTGACCTCCGCCACGGCGGTCGTGGGGACCTCGTGCCTCCTCATCGTGGGGTACGGCCTCGCGACCGGTGCTCCCTTCCCGACCGATCCCAACGCCATCCTGCTCGCCGCGGCCTCGGGCGCAGTCTCCAGCGTCGGCTTCGCCTGCTTCTACACGGCGCTCCGCCTGGGCCCGGTCTCCGTCGTGAGCCCCACCGTCGCCGTGTACGGCGGCCTCGCCTCCCTCCTCGCCGTCGTGGTGCTCGGCGAGCGGCCGGCACCGGTGCAGGTCGCCGGTGCCGTCGCGGCCACCGTCGGGATCGCGGTCGCCGGCATCACGATCGGCCGCGGCGGACGCCGGCCGAGCTTCTCCGGTCCCGGCGTGCCGTTCGCTCTCGTGTCGCTCGTCGCCTGGTCCGTGAGCATCGTCCTGCTCGCGCAGCCGATCCGGGAGGCCGGGTGGCTCGGCGCATCGATGGTCGCGCGCATCGTCAACGCCGGGACGCTCGTCGCGCTCTACCTCGTCGTCCGGCGGCGCGGCATCGTCCCGTCCGACATGCCGCCGCTCGCGCCGGAGCCGGAGCCGCCGATCGACCTGGAGGCGGTCTCTCCGTCGCCCGCGGGCGGCACCGCCGGCGGCCGGCGTATCCGCGACCGGCTGGGCGCGCACCCCTACGCGCTGCTGGTGACGGCCGGGTTCCTCGAGACGTTCGGATTCGTGGCGTTCGCCTACGGCCTCCAGGTCGCACCGGCCTGGCTCGTGTCGCTCGCGAGCTCACTCGGCCCCACGGTCACCGTGACGGCCGGCGTCCTGCTGTTCCACGAACGGCCCCGGCCCGTCCAGTGGGCGGGGATCGGGCTCGTGTTCGCTGGGATCGGCCTCGTCGCGCTCGGCTGACGGGAGGAGTCCGAGGTAGGGCCCATGGCCCCGGCCGCGCCGCCGCACCGCGCGGTGAGCAGCTGCACGCGGCCGAAGCGGCGCCTGCGGCCGAGTCGGGCCGAAGCGCACTCGCACAAGCGGCGTCCGAGCGCCTTCCGCCACTCCGCCGCCGCCCGCCGTCGGGAGCCGTCTAGCGGTCACCGGGCGACCGTATGACAAGGATCCGGGGGCCACCGTGCGCTAACGGTCACCCGGGGACGATGTGATCAAGTCGCCGGGGCAGAGGCCGCGGGGCGGAGGCGGTCCGCCCCCCGGCCTCCGGCCCGGCGCGCCGGTCCGCCGAGCTTCGATCGCCGCGTCCTACCAGCGGGTGTGGACGTGCGGCGCCGCGGTCCGTCGGTAGATCGCGCGGATCGCTTCCATCGTCTCCGGCGGGAGCGGCGCCAGGTCGGAGGATGCGGCGTTCGCCCGGGCCATCTCCGGCGTCTTCGCGCCCGGGATCGTCGTGCTGACGGCGCCGTTCATGAGGATCCAGCGGAGGGCGAGCTGGGCCATCGACGCACCCGGCGGCACGAGCGGCCGGAGCTCCTCGACCGCCCGCAGGCCCACGTCGAAGGGCACCCCGGCGAACGTCTCGCCGACGTCGAACGCCGCTCCGGCCCGGTTGTAGCTCCGGTGGTCGTCCGCAGCGAAGGCGCTGTCGGCCGTGAGCTTCCCGGTGAGCAGTCCCGACGCGAGCGGCACGCGGACGATGACGCCGACGTCGGCGGCGCCCGCGGCCGCGAGGAACCGCTCGGCCGGCCGCTGCCGGAGGACATTGAAGATGATCTGCACGCTCGCGATCCCCGGGTTCTCGATCGCGATGAGCCCCTCCTCCACCTTCTCGACCGACACGCCGTAGTACGCGATGAGCCGGTCGGCCACGAGCTCGTCGAGCGCCGCGAAGATCTCCGGCGTGTAGTAGACGGCGGTGAGGGGGCAGTGGAGCTGGACGAGCGGGATCGTCTCGAGCCCCAGGTTCTCGCGGCTCCGCTCCAGCCAGCCGCGGAATGCCTCCGGCGTGTAGCCGGCCATCTCCTGGGGGACGCGGCGGCACATCTTCGTCGCGACGACGAGGCGGCGGTCGGATCGCTCCCGGAGGAACCGCCCGACGAGCCGCTCGCTCCGGCCGTCGCCGTAGACGTCGGCCGTGTCGTAGAACGTGATGCCCGCGTCCGCGGCCGCGTGGAGCGTGGCCATCGCCGTCGACTCGTCCACCGCGCCCCAATCCGCGCCGAGCTGCCACGCTCCGAAGCCGACCTCGCTCACGTCGTAGCCGGACTTCCCGAGCCGCCGATACCGCATGGTGCACCTCCTTCGTCCGGCCCGATGCTACGTCCGACCGACGGCGCGTGCGCCACCGATCGTCAGCCTGGAGCGCCGCCCCGTGGACCTCGGTCGGCTACCATCCGGGAGCGTCCGGAGAGGTCATGACCGCTCGATCGTCACCACCCGCAGCCGACCGGTTCTTCGCGTCGGACCCTGCCCAGCGGCGTGTCGCCCGCGAGCTCTACCGGTCCGTGGCCGCGCTCCCGATCGTGAGCCCGCACGGGCACGTGGATCCCCGGCTGCTCGCGGACCCGGATGCGGCTTTCGGCACGCCGACCGACCTCTTCATCATCCCGGACCACTACGTCTTCCGGATGCTCCACTCCCAGGGGATCCCGCTCGACGCGCTGGGGATCCCGCTCCGCGCCGGTGCTCCCCCGGGCGGTCGGCGGCCCGCGCCCGAGGCCGATCACCGCCGTGCCTGGCAGGTCTTCGCGGACAACCAGCGCCTCTTCCGCGGCACGCCGTCCGGCGCCTGGCTGTCGTGGGAGCTCGTCGAGGTCTTCGGGATCGACGAACCGCTCGCGAGCGAGAACGCGCAGGCGGTCTACGATGAGATCGAGTCGAAGCTCGCGCAGCCGGCTTTCCGCCCGCGTGCCCTCTTCGAGCGGTTCCGGATCGAGACGCTCTGCACGACCGACGACGCCGCCGACCCGCTGGACGCACACCGGGCGATCCGCGCGTCTGGCTGGCCCGGGGACGTCCGGCCCGCGTTCCGGCCCGACGGCGTCGTGAACCTCGGCGCCCCGGGCTGGCGGACCCGGCTCGACGCGCTCTCGACCGCGGTCGGGCGCGAGATCTCGACGACGGCGGGTCTCGTCGCGGCGCTCGAGGAGCGCCGGGCGCACTTCCGGTCGCTCGGTGCGGTCGCCACGGACCACGGAGCCGAGACCGCGTACACGGGTCGGCTGGCGCCGTCGGAGGCCGACGCGATCCTCGGCCGTGCGCTCCGCGGTGAGGCGTCGGCAGCGGACGCGCGACGCTTCACCGGCCACCTGCTCATGGAGCTCGCCCGGATGAGCGTCGATGACGGGCTCGTCATGCAGCTCCACGTGGGGTCGTTCCGCGACCACGACGCTGCGGTCTTCGAGCGGTTCGGGCCCGACATGGGCGCCGACATCCCTGTCGCCGCGGAGCTCACGCGGAACCTGCGGCCCCTCCTCGACCTGTTCGGGAACGACCCGCGCCTTCGGCTCATCCTGTTCACGCTCGACGAGACCGTCTACTCCCGGGAGCTCGCGCCGCTCGCCGGCCACTACCCCGCGCTCCGGATCGGGCCGCCGTGGTGGTTCCACGACAGCCCCAACGGCATCGCCCGCTACCTCGACGCGGTCACCGAGACGGCCGGGATCCACAACCTCTCCGGTTTCGCCGACGACACGCGCGCCTTCTGCTCGATACCGGCACGCCACGATGTCTGGCGGCGCGCCAGCGCGAACTGGCTCGCGGGCCTCGTCGTGCGCCACGTCGTCGACGAGGCGGCGGCATCCGAGATGGCCGCGGAGCTCGCGTCCGGCCTGGCGAAGCAGGCGTACCGCCTCGACGGCGCGGCATGATGGGCCTCGACGTCGGCACGACGAGCTGCATGCGGGCGGATCGCAGGCTCTCCGGAGCGCCGTCTGGGCCTTGACAGATAGAACATCCGTTCTATCATTAGGTGTCCGATGACCACCGCGCCGGACCGCCTCGCCACCCTCGCTGACATGCGCTCGCGCTGGGGTGCGGCCGCCCCGCGGCCGGCCACGGAGGTGTTCGGCGCCCTCGCCGCGGCGCCCCTGCCGGTCGAGGTGCCCGGCGATCCGGCCGCGGGCCCCCGCACGCTTCCCGGCCACGGTTCCGGCCCGTTCCCCGGCCCGGCGCGGCCCATCCCGCTGCCGGGCGGAGCGCCTCTCCCCGGACCCGCGCGGCGCCCCGCGCCCGGGGGGCTCGGTGCCGTCGTCCCCACCGGCTTCGCCGCGCTCGACGCGCTCCTCGGTGCGGGCGGCCTCCCCCGCGCCACCACCGCCACGATCACGGGGGAGGTCGGGAGCGGCAGGACCACGCTCGTGCTCCGGGTCGTCGCCGAGGCCCAGGCGGCGGGCTGCCTCGTCGCGTACGTGGACGGGGCGCGGTCGCTGGACCCGGTGGAGGCGGCAGCGCGCGGTGTCCGCCTCGACGAGCTCGTCGTCGTCGCGCCGCGGACGGCCGCCGAGGGGATCGACCTCGGCGCGGAGCTCCTCCGATCGGCCGCGGTGGACGTCCTCGTCGTGGACCTGCCTGACCGGCCCGGAGCCCCGGGCGATCGGCTCCCCGAGCGCCTCCTCCGTCTCGCGGCGATCGCCCGTCGTGCGGGCGCCCTCCTCGTGCTCCTGCAACCGGGTGGCCTCTCATCGGCCGCGGCGGGGGCCTTCGCGGAGGCGTCGGGGCTCCGGCTCCGGCTCCGCCGACGGGCGTGGATCCGCCTGGGCCGGGAGGTGGTGGGACAGCGGACGGAGGTCATCGTCGAGAAGGAACGGGCCGGACCACCGGACAGACGGGCGGACCTCCGGATCCTCTACGCGGAGGGCGGGGTCCGCGATCGCTGTCTCCTCCACCCCGACCTCCTTCACGACCTCGATCGGGACGTCATCGATCCACATGCGCCTCCTCCATCTCGCCTGGCCCCACCTCCCGCTCGCCCTCTCCCGGACGCGTACGGGAGCGGTGATGCCCGCGATCGCGACGCCGGATGGAGGGACGGCCGCGGCCGTGCCGCCGTCGGGACCGATCGTCCTCGGCGGGATGCCGTGGACGGATGGGCCCGTGCTGGACATGAGCCCGGAGGCGCGGGCGATGGGCGTCCGTCGCGGGATGCCGCTCGGGAGCGCGCACCGGCTCGCGCCTGAGGCCACGTTCGTGGACGCGGACCCGGTCGCGGACGCCGCGGCGATGACGGCCGCGCTCGAGCGCCTCGCGGCGTTCAGCCCGGGGGTGATCGGCGTCACGGACCCGACGGACCCGGCGTTCGGGTCGGCCGAGGTCCAGCTCGACGGCCTCGAGCGCCTCTGGGGGCCGGAGCCGGTCCTCGTCGCGCGGGTCGCCGCGGCTCTCGCGCCGCTCCTGCCCGGGCGACCGCTCGCCGGGATCGCCGGGACGCGGTTCGCCGCGGCCGTGGCGGCGCGCCTCGGGCCGTCGTGGGAGGCGCCGCCGCGAACCGTGTCCCCGCGATCCCCGCGAGCGGGCGGCCGGGGAGCAGGGGCGCGAGCGCCGCGCCGACCCGGCCCACGAGGACCGGTTCCGGCCCCCAGAGACGCTCGAGACCGTCGAGCTGGACCTCCGCCGATCCGAACGCCGGGTCCGCCGGGTCGGTGACCCCGGCCACGCCCGGGCTGAACGCCGCG
>CAIYQJ010000368.1 GCA_903928275.1 uncultured Chloroflexota bacterium | reverse complement strand
ATCGACCTATGTCGATAAGCAACTCATTCTACGATAGTTATAGGCGAACTGTCAAGGTAACGGACGACCGCCCAGCTCTTTCGGAACCCGGCGTCGGTGCGGCAGCGGCGGGCGGCCGGCGAGGTGAGGAGACGGCGCGGGCGGCGGACAGGGGGTGGGTGACCGGCGACCGGAGACACGTGGGCCTGCGGGGCGAGGGCGCGGGCAGCGGGTGACGCGACGGCCGGGACGACGCGGGGGCGGGGATGCGCGCGGCGCTATCCGGTCTCCGGGGCGGGCTGCCCCAGGCTGAGGCGGAAGCGTCGGAGGAGCTGCATGGCGGCCAGGGGCGGGTGCGTCCCGCGATGCAGGTACCGCAGGCGAAAGAGCCGTTCGAGGGTCAGGGTCAACACCACCAGGAGCCAATGGATGAGGAGGCTGTTGGCGTGGTGGTGGGGCACGTGGCTGAGGCCGTAGCGGGTCTTGCTGTCGTTGAAGCCCTGATTCTCGATCGTCCAGCGGCCCTTGGCCAAGCGATACAGGGTCTGGCTGCTGACGCGGTGCGCGGAGAAGTCGGTCAACCAGTACGCCTCGACCACGGTGCCATCGGCATGCGTCTGGCGATAGCGCAGGACCCGGACGGTCGGCCACCGCAGGCCCTCCCACGGATCGAAATCGTCCGCGTCCCAGACCTCGACGCGGTCGCCGTGGTCCTCGAACGTGCCCCCGGGGGGCGTCCCCTCGAACCGCGCCTGGGCGGCGGCGAACAGCGTCGGGAGATTGGCTTTGAGCCGGACGAGGGCGCGCAGGCCGTGGTCGCCGGCGGCGTGTAGGAACGGGGCGTTCGCGTAGAGGCCGTCGCCGAGCACATACTGGGCGAAGCGAGGGCCCAGCGCGGCCACACCCCGGTCCAGCACCCGCAGGCTGGCGGCCAGTTCGCTGTCGCCCGGCCCATACGGTTCGAGGTCGACCGGCAGGGGCAAGACGCCGCCGACGACGGAGAGCAGACTCAGTTTGTGGTGCTGGCCCACGACATGGCCCACGGCGCTCCGCTCGCCCGCCTCGGTGAGATGCGGCACGATGATGGGATGACACCAGGGACACCGCACCGAGGCACACCGCCCCACGGTCGTCCCATCCAGCACCAAGCCGATCCGGACGACGTCGTCAAACCCTTTGCGGCGCTTCGCCTGCCGCACGGCCGTGATGAGGGCGGCGCGCGTGGTGGGCACATCGAGCCGTTCGGTGAAGTAGGCGACCGTGTCGTCGCCGAAAGGCCGCCGGATCCCCAACGCCCGTCGCGCGGGCGATCGGACCAGGGCCTCGACCGCGTGAAACGCGCCGTCTCGCACCAGATAGGCGGCCAGCAGGGCCCACAGCAGGGCACGCGCGGGGACGACCGGGGCGCGCCGGCCGTCGCCCGGCGCGTCGAGATACGCGCGGAGGCCCGTGTGCCGCGTCACGAAGGCCTGCCAGCGGCGAATCATCGGCGCGGCCGACGGCCTGGCGGTCGGCGTTGGCGCCGGGCCAAGGCGAGCAACTGGGCGTTGGCGGCGAACACCTCCCGGACCGCCTCCTGAAAGGCGCGTCCCGCCTGCACCTGACGCTGCACCTCGTCGACCCACTCCTGGGGAATCCGTTCCACGCGTTTCTGGCCGTCGACCATGAACGTCAACGACCACGCCGGATGCCCCTCGCCGTCCGCGCAGTGGCATGTCGGCTTGCCACACCGCGTGTGGCTCAGGACGAGCGAGCCCGGGAGCGCCTCGTCCGGGAGGCCGTGCCGGGCGACCAACGCGAACTTTCGCTGACGGAGGCGAGCGGCCTGGGACCCCGTCGCGCGAGGAATGTGGCTCATCTTGGAGTAACTATACTCCAAGACTCGCGCCGCGTCAAGCCACGGACGAGGTTTGCGACAATAGACCGCTGCCCCAGCGGGCCGCCATCAGCGATCGCCGTCAGGCCGGCCGGTCCTTTGTAGGGAAATCACGAGGTGCGGTTCCGAAACTCCTGCGCCAGGTCTGCCTCGATCCAGGGGCCGATGCGCTTCTCGTGCGTCCGGGCAGAGCTGAAGCCCCGCTCCTTGGAAGCGCTGTCGTGAGCGGCAAGGTGTCTCAATGGCGCGCTGTGCCGTGCGGCGTGGTGTCCCAATGGTGAGCT
>CAIYQJ010000367.1 GCA_903928275.1 uncultured Chloroflexota bacterium | reverse complement strand
GAGTCGTGGTTCCGCGCGGCGACGCCCATCACCGAGCTGTCCGATCTGCGTCTCGGATCGCGGCCGGCGGCTCGCATGGCGGGCGGCGGCACGCGCGCTGACGGCGCGTCCGATGCAGGCGGTCGGGCCGCGGGCGAATCGGGGATCCAGGCGCTGCGAGCGATCCCGTGGGTCTTCGCGTGGACGCAGGCGCGGATCGACCTGCCCGGCTGGTACGGCGTGGGGTCCGCGCTCGAGGACCAGCGCCGCCGGCATGGAGACCGCGGCCTGGAGAGCCTGGCTGACCTGTACGTCGCGTGGCCGTTCTTCCGGACCCTGCTCGACGGCACGGCCGCCAGCCTCGCCCGGACCGACCCGGGGATCGCGCGCGCCCACGCCGAGCTCGCGGCGCACGTGCCCGGCGCCGAGCGCATCGCCGCAGCGATCCTGGACGAGCGGGCACGGACGATCGACCTGGTCCTGCACGTGACCCGCCGGGAGCACCTGCTCGACGCATCGCCGGCCGATCGGCGCTCGATCGACCTGCGCGCTCCGTACCTCGACCCGCTCTCCGGCCTGCAGGTGCGGCTCCTCCGCAGGCTCCGGGAGCGTCCGGCGGAGGATGCCGAGGCCGAGCGCCTGCGGCGCATCGTGCTGACCACCGTCAGCGGCATCGCGGCCGGAACGCGCGCGACCGGATGACCGGGGCCGCGGAACGCCGCGCGGGGCCCGGGAGCTGCGATCGAGACGCGGCACGCGACGCGGGCCCTCGCCGCCGGTACGCTATCGGGTACATGCCAACCACCGTGCCGGAGCTCGCGCCGCCGTCGGGCGACGACGACATCCCCGGATGGACCGACCTCCTCGGGCTCGACCTCGACGAGCTGGAGCGGCGTTGGGCCGCCCGACAGAGCCTGCCCCCGATGACGGCCGAGGAGATGACCGGCGCCGACCGGCGTGCCCAGGCGGTCGGCGTGCCGGGCCGTCTCCTCATGGAGCGGGCGGGGACCGCGGCGGCGGCCGTCGCGATCGCGCTCCTCGCGAGCACCGAGCGCGATCCCGCGGCTCCCGTGCTCGTCCTGGCCGGTCCAGGGAACAACGGCGGCGATGGGTTCGTCGTCGCACGCCGGCTCGCACGCAGCGGCCGCCGCGTCATCGCGGTCCTCGTCGCCACCGAGAATCGCCCGCGAACGCCGGATGCTGCCGCCAACTGGTCGCGTCTCGGCCACGAGACGGACGTCACCCTCGTCCACGCGCCCGCCCCGCGCGACCTCGCGGTCCTGGAGCCGGGTATCGAGCGGGCCGGCCTCGTCGTCGACGCGCTCCTGGGCACCGGCGTCGCCGGACGTCTCCGCGAGCCGGTCGCGTCCGGCGTCCGCCTCTGCAGGGCGGCACGGACAGCCGGCGTGCCGATCCTCTCGATCGACTGCCCCACCGCCGTGGACCTCACGAGCGGCGATCCGTCGGATCCGGTGGTCCGCGCCCACGTCACCGTGACCTTCCACCGGCCCAAGATCGGCCTCCTCGGCGGGCGAGGCGCGGCGCTTGCGGGCCGGGTGCTCGTCGCCCCGATCGGGATCCCGCTCGAGGCCGACCGCGCATGACCGACGGCGCCGGCGGCCGGGCTCCCGGCCTGCGCGAGGTGCTCGCCGTCGCGGTGGTCGTGCTCGTCGTCGTGCTCGCCCTCGAAGCCCTGTCCACGCTC
>CAIYQJ010000366.1 GCA_903928275.1 uncultured Chloroflexota bacterium | reverse complement strand
CTGCGGCTGCAACCACGCCGACGGCGGCCGCGGCCGTGCCCCCGGCCACGGCGGGGACCGTCGCCGCGTCCGCCGCGGGCCCGAACAGCGCCGAGACCGGAGCCGGCGAGGGCGCGGGCACCGGGATCTCCGGGCGGTCGTTCGTCTCGCGCGCGGCCTTGCCCCGGCCGTTTCCGTTCGCTCCGGCCACCGCGCTCGTGGCCACCTTCCCGTTGACGGCCGCGGACCCGCCGGGCCCACCGACCGAGCCGCGCGGCGCGAGCAGGACGCCGCCGGTGGCGCGGGCCGCGTCCCAGGTGGGCCGCAGGAGCGACCCGAGCGTGGCGTTGAGCGCGATGAGCACGCCGACGACGATGAGCGCGATGCAGAGGATGAGCGCGCCCGGCGACGTGATGAGGCCCCCGAGGGACCCACTGAGGAAGCCGCCGATCCGTCCGCCGCTCCGCCCGGCCAGGTAGCCCGCATCGACGAGTACGGCGATGGTGCCGAGCATGCCGATGAACGCGATCGTGAGCCCGAAGAGCGTGGCGCCCCACCCAGCGCGCGGGCCGGCGCGCTCCACGTAGATGCCGGCCCCGAGGAGGAGGAACGGGAGGATCCAGCGCCCGGTCCCGAACCACGGGGCGATGACGTTGCGGATCCAGTCGGTCAGCGCCCCCTGCCCAGGCAGGAGCATCCCGATGAGGACGATGGCACCGAGCACCATGAGGACGATCCCGACGATCGACCGGAGCACCTCCGGCGCGACGTCGACCGACGGCGCCGTGTACCTCGGCCGCCGGCGCTGCGCCCGGTTCCGCGGCACGATCGTCCTCGACGATGGCCGCTTCGACCGCCGGGACGGCGACGCCATCAGACCTCCACGACGACGGGGAACACCATCGGCCGACGCTTCGTCTGCTCGTACAGGTACCGCGAGACGCCGTCCTTGATCTGCGTCTTGAGGAGCGCGACCTCGCTGATGTGGTTCCCGGGCCGCTCGATGGCCGCGACGATCCGCTCCACGGCGCCGGCCATGATCGGGTCCTTCTCGTTCAGCGGCGTGAACCCGCGGGTGACGATCTCGGGCTTCCCGATGACGGTGCCGGTCTGCTTGTCCACCGTGACGACGACCATGAACATGCCGTCGTTCGCGAGCGCGCGTCGGTCGCGGAGCACGACCTCGCCGACGTCGCCGACCGAAAGGCCGTCGACGAACACGTAGCCCGCCGGGACGGGCGTCCCGCGTCGCGCCGATCCGTCCGCCGAGATCTCGATCGGCTGGCCGTTCTCGATGATGAAGACGTTCTCGGGGAGCACGCCGGTCTCGATCGCGAGGCGTCCGTGCTGGACCTGCATGCGGAACTCGCCATGCATCGGGAGGAAGTACCGCGGCTGCGTCAGCGCGAGCATGAGCTTGAGCTCCTCCTGGCTCGCGTGCCCGGAGACGTGCGCCCGCTTGATCGTGTGGTAGAAGACGTTCGCGCCGGCCTTGAAGAGATTGTCGATCGTGCGGGCGACGTACTCCTCGTTCCCCGGGATGGGGCTCGCGCTCACGATCACGGTGTCGCCGGGCTGGATCTCGACGAACCGGTGGTCGTGGTTCGCCATCCGCGCGAGGCCCGCCATGGGCTCGCCCTGTGCGCCGGTCGTGGCGATGACGAGCCTGTCCGCCGGCGTCTCGCCGATCCGGTCCTTCGCGATGATCTGGGATGCCGGGTACTTCAGGTACCCGAGGTCGCTCGCGATCCGGAAGTTCTGCTCCATCGAGCGGCCGATGACGGCGACCTTGCGATCGAACGTGGCCGCGGCGTCGAGCACCTGCTGGATGCGTGCGATGTTGCTCGCGAACGTGGCGACGATGACCCGCCCCTTCAGGGGCTCCATGATCTCGCGGAACGCCTCGCCCACTGTCTGCTCCGACGGCGTGTAGCCGGGGTTCTCCGCCCGTGTCGAGTCGGAGAGGAGGGCGATGACGCCCTCCTTCCCGTACCGCGCGAGCGTGTGGAAGTCGGACGGCTTGCCGTCCACCGGCGTCAGGTCGAACTTGAAATCGCCCGTGTGGATGACGACGCCGACCGGCGTGCGGATCGCCAGGCCCATCGCATCCGGGATCGAGTGGCCGATGCGGAACGGCTCGATCTCGAAGGCGCCGATCGTCACGTGGTCGCCCACCTCGATCGAGAGCATCGGGTTGTTATGGAGCTTGTGCTCCTTGATCTTGTTGCCGAGCAGGCCCCGGGCGAGGGTGGACGCGTAGATCGGGACGCCGGGGAACTCGGGCAGGATGTACGGGAGGCCGCCCACGTGATCCTCGTGGGCGTGCGTGATGACGAAGGCGCGCACGTTCTCGCGGCGCTCACGGAGGTAGGTGATGTCCGGGATCACGAGGTCGATGCCGAACATCTCCTCGTCGGGGAACATGAGCCCGCAGTCCACGATGACGATGTCGTCGCCGTACTCGAACAGGTACATGTTCTTGCCGATCTCGCCCATCCCGCCGAGCGGGATGATCCGGAGCGGCAGGCCGGAGTCGGTCGCGGGCTCATCGCTGCGCGTCATGCGAAGAGGGTCAGCTGGTCGGCCGCGGGATCGGGGTCCGATCCGGGCACGGAGGGCGGCGCAGGGACCGTGGCGGGCGCGGCGGCGGCGGTCGCGGCGGCGGCGGGCGCGGTGGCGGTCCGTCGCTCGCGCGCATCCCGCAGCGCGACGGGCACCGCGGTCATGTCGTCGAGGAGCGTCCGGCGGAGCGCGCCCTGGTGGAGCGCGGCGGCAGGGTGGTACATGGCGAACACCGTCGATTCGGGTGGGAGGAGGCCAGACTCCGCGGGGCGAGCCGTCCCGTGGACCTGGCCGATGCGAGCGCCGGGGAGGAACGTCCCCAGCGAGTGGCGCCCGAGCGTGACGACGAGCGCCGGATCGATGACGGAGAGCTGGCGGCGGAGGTGAGGCGCGCACGCGGCGATCTCGTCGGGCTCGGGGTCGCGGTTCTCGGGCGGCCGGCACTTCACGACGTTCGTGATGAACACGTCCGAACGGTTCCAGCCCACCGTCCCGAGCAGCTCGGTGAGGAACGCGCCTGCGGCGCCGACGAACGGACGCCCCTGCCGATCCTCGTTGAAGCCGGGCCCTTCACCGACGAAGACGACCTCGGTCTCCGGGTTCCCCTCCCCCGGCACAGCGAGCGTCCGCGTCTCGTGCAGCCGACACGCATTGCATCCGCGGACCTCCGCGGCGATCGAATCGAGCGCGCCCTGCCGTTCGTCCGGCGTCACACGGCGCCCCGGCCGGCGGCCCCCGCGCCCGCCCCGCGTCGCGATGCCGCCGCGACCCACCCGCGGTCGACGAGGATCTCGGCGAGCTCGACCGCGTTCGTGGCCGCGCCCTTCCGGACGTTGTCGCTCACGACCCAGAGCGCGATGCCGCGTTCCACCGACGGGTCGCGGCGCACGCGCCCCACGAAGATCTCGTCGTGTCCGGCCGCCTCGGTGGCGAGCGGGTACGCGTGTGCCGCGGGATCGTCGCGCACGACGACGCCCGGGACCGCAGCGAATGCCTCGCGAGCCGCCTCCGGCGTGATGGGCCGCGTGGTCTCCACGTGGACCGCCTCCGAATGGCTCATGAACACCGGCACGCGCACGGCGGTGCAGGAGAGACGCAGGTCCGGCAGGTGGAGGATCTTGCGGCTCTCCGTGACCACCTTCCATTCCTCCCGGGTGTAGCCGTTGTCGAGGAAGACGTCGATCTCCGGGAGGGCGTTGAACGCGATGGGGTGCGGGTAGACGTTCGCCACCTTCGGCGTGCCGCGGGTGTGCGCGAGGATCTGCGCCTCGAGCTCCGCGATCGCCTCGGCCCCGGTCCCCGAGACCGCCTGGTACGTGTCGACGACGACCCGCTCCAGCCCCGCTGTATCGCGGAGGGCCATGAGGATGGGGACGAGCTGCATGGTCGAGCAGTTGGGGTTCGCGACGATCCCCTCGTGGGCCTCGAGGTCGTCCGGGTTGACCTGGCTCACGACGAGCGGCACGCCGGGATCCATCCGCCACGCGTTCGAGTTGTCGATGACGGTGGCGCCGCGCTCGGCCGCGAGCGGCGCCAGCTCGCGCGAGACGTCCGTCCCCGCACTGAAGAGCGCGATGTCCACGCCGTCGAACGCCTCCGGTACCGCCTCGCGGACGACGATACGGTCGCCGCCGACGTCGACCACGGAGCCGGCCGAACGACCGGACGCGAGGAGCCGGAGCTCGCCGATGCGGAGCTCGCGCTCACGCAGGACGGTGATCATCGTGCGGCCCACGACGCCGGTGGCGCCGACGACCGCGATCGTGAGTGGACGTCGGGACATACGGGATCTGCCTCCGCGATCGGGGGCTCGGGATCGCGCCGGCCCGGGCGAGTATACCAGCGAGCGCCCGGCCTCCCGGCAGGCGTTCACTGCCGCGCGAGGGATCCCTGTGCGATGGTCGCCCCGCTGGCATCCACGATCTCGAGCGTGTGCGTCCCCGGCGCCAGCAGGCACTCGGACGCGGCCGGCGTCTGCTGGGTGGCGCGCATGAGCCACGTGCCGTTCGACTGGACGACGAACCCGCCCTGGCCGGGGGTCCAGACGGTCCCCGCGGGGAACACCTGGCCGTCGACGAGCATGGCCAGGTCGTCCGCCGCGCCCACCGTCGCCGGCAGGCGCATGGTCACCGTGAACGATTCGCCGGTGCAGCTGAGGCTCGACGGGTCGTACGTGATGCCGGGCCGATCGCTCGAGCCGGATCCCGAAACCAGGACGACGGCCGCGATGACGGCGACCACGACCACCACCACGCCCGCGACTGCCACCAGCGGAGAGACGGGCAGGCGCGCAGAGAGCCCACCGGTCGCTCCGACCCCTGCCGGGGGCGGCGTGGGTGCCGATCCGCCGGGCTGGGCGGGCGCGCCCCATTGCGGCGCCGGGGGGACATCTCCGGAGGCAGGGGGCGGGGACCACGCGGACGGCGGCGGCGCGGCAGGGGGCGCGGGCGCCGGAGCGGCCTGCACGACGGGCGGCGCGCCCCACTGCGGCGCCGGGGGGACATCTCCGGAGGCAGGGGGCGGGGACCACGCGGACGGCGGCGGCGCGGCGGGGGCCGGAGCGGCCGGTGGCACGGGT
>CAIYQJ010000365.1 GCA_903928275.1 uncultured Chloroflexota bacterium | reverse complement strand
TCCTGCTGCTCGACGAGCCCACCGCCGGCATGAACCCGCGCGAGACCGCGGAGATGACGCAGCTCATCGACCGCCTCCGTCGGGACCTTGCCATCTCGATCCTCCTCATCGAGCACGACATGAAGGTGGTCATGGGCATCAGCGACCGGATCTACGTGCTCGACCACGGCGAGCTCATCTCGCAGGGGTCGCCGGCGGAGGTCCGGGCCGATCCGCGCGTCATCGAGGCGTACCTCGGGAAGCCCGCCACATGAGCGAGGCAGTGACCGCGACGACCGCTCCCGACGCCCCCGCGGGCGAGGTCATGCTGAGCCTGACCGACGTCCACACGTACTACGGTCACATCCACGCCCTGCAGGGCATCACGATCGAGGTGCGGGCCGGCGAGATCGTCACGCTCATCGGCGCCAACGGCGCCGGCAAGACCACGACGCTCAAGACGATCTCGGGCATCCTGCATCCGCGACAGGGGGCGGTGACATTCGAGGGCAAGGACGTCAGCAAGACGCCGGCCCACACGCTCGTCCGCCAGGGCATCGGGCACGCGCCGGAGGGTCGGCGGATCTTCTCGCGACTCACCGTCCTCGAGAACCTCCAGATGGGCGGCTTCACGCGGAAGCAGGTCGAGATCGACGAGGACATGGACCATGTCTTCGAACTGTTCCCGCGGCTCAAGGAACGCACCACGCAGCGCGGCGGCTCGCTGTCCGGCGGCGAGCAGCAGATGCTCGCGATCGGCCGCGCGCTCATGTCACGGCCGCGGGTGCTCCTCCTCGACGAGCCGTCCCTGGGCCTGTCGCCGATCCTCGTCCAGCAGATCTTCGCGATCATCGCGGAGATCAACGCCCGCGGGACCACGATCCTCCTCGTGGAGCAGAACGCCCTCCAGGCGCTGAACGTGGCGAACCGCGGCTACGTGCTCCAGACCGGCCAGGTCGTGCTCTCGGGCCCGGCCCATGACCTCCGCGAGAACAAGGTGGTCCGGCAGGCGTACCTCGGGGAGATCTAGCGCCCCGCGCGACGGCCGCAGTGGCCGAGCGGACGTTCCCTTCGGACGCAACCTGGGGGCGCGCCCGCGCCCTGCTCCTCCTCCGGCCCGCCCGCGTCAGGCTGTCGGTCGCGGCGGGAGGCTACTGGTCCCCGTGGCGGACGGTGAACATGTCGAACGCCGCCCAGGCGAGCGCCAGGAGCGAGAGGCCGGAGATCCAGAGCCCGAGCGCCCGGTCCGGCGTCAGCGCCGCGGGGCCGGCCGGGCTCGTCACGAGCTGGACGAGCCGGACCGCGAAGCCGACGAGGCCCGCCGCGGAGAGCACCGCGTAGCTCTGCCAGCGATCGACCGCGACCGGGACGTCGCCCGCGGCGTACGGCAGCGTGATGAGCGCCAGCGTCGCGAGCGCCACGAGGAAGCAGACGATCCCCGGGCCCTCGAAGGCGTTGCCGCTGATCGCGGGGATGCCGGTGCCGCCGCCGGCCGTATACCACGGCAGGACGCAGCCGACCAGCAGGGCGATCGAGGCGACACCGGCCACCCCCCGGCCGCGCCCCAGGGAGCGCCGGTGGATCGAGATCGTCACGTGGAGTAGACCTCGGGCCGGAGGACCCCGACGTACCGCAGGTTGCGATAGTGCTCGCCGTAGTCGAGCCCGTATCCCACGACGAACTGGTCCGGGATCGTGAAGCCCACGTAGTCCACCGGGATCTCCACGAGGCGGCGAGCCGGCTTGTCGAGCAGCGTGCAGATCCGGAGCGAGGCGGGGTTCTTGCCGCGCAGGTAGCGCATGAGGTAGTTGAGCGTGAGGCCGGTGTCGATGATGTCCTCGACGAGGAGGACGTCGCGGCCGTCGATGCTCGACGACAGGTCCTTGATGATACGCACGAGCCCGGAGTTCTCGGTCATCGTCCCGCCGTACGCGGAGACCTCCATGAGGTCGATCGTCAGCGGCAGCCCGATGCTCCGCATGAGGTCCGCCATGAACGGGAGCGAGCCCTTGAGGACGCTCACGAGCGTCAGCTCGCGGCCCGCGTAGTCGGCCGCGATCCGTCCGCCGAGCTCGATGACCTTCGCCTGGATGCGGTCCTCGTCGAGGAGGACCTCGGCGACGTCGGCGTGGAGATCGGTCGGCGGGCGGTCCATGGCAGGGGGCCTACGCGTCCGCGGGGCGCGCGCGGCGGCCCCGGCGCGGCGGACCCTCGACGCGATCGGCTTCCACCACGGCCGTGACCGGCCGTGCCGGGGCGGCGGCGGCACGG
>CAIYQJ010000364.1 GCA_903928275.1 uncultured Chloroflexota bacterium | reverse complement strand
GTTCACCGTCGCCTGCTTGCCGTCGCGGAGGATCCCCAGCCCGATGGCATCGCCCGGGGAGTGCTGCGTGAGCAGGTCCTCGAACGGCTGGGTGTCGGTGATCGCGACGCCCGCCACGCTGACGATGATGTCGCCGGAACGGAGGCCTGCCGTGGCCGCGGGGCCTCCCGCCACGACCGCGTCCTGGGCGGTGCCGTCCTGGGCCTGGCCGCCATCGATGAGGACGCCCGCCGTCACGGTCAGGCTGCGATCCTTCGCTACCTGCGGGTCGATCGCCACGTAGCGGATGCCGAGCCACGGCCGCGAGAGCGGCTTGCCGGCGATCGCCTGGGCCATGATCGGCCTCGCGACGTTCACGGGGATCGCGAAGCCGAGGCCCTCGGCACCCGTCGCGACCGCCGTGTTGATCGCGATCACGTTGCCGCCGGCGTCGAGGAGCGCGCCGCCGCTGTTGCCGGGGTTGATCGCCGCGTCGGTCTGGATGAGGTTGCGGACCACGGATCCGCCGTCCACCGTGATCGTGCGGCCGAGCGCCGAGATGATGCCGGCCGTGACGGTGTTCGTGTACGTGCCGAGCGGGCTCCCGATCGCGATCGCGAGCTGGCCGACCTTGACCCTGGACGAGTCGCCGAACTTCGCCACCGGCAGGCCGCTCCCGTCGACCTTGACGATGGCGAGGTCCGTGAGCGTGTCGACCCCGTAGACCTTGCCGGGGAACTCGCGTCCGTCCTTGAGACGCACGGTGAGCTGGTCGGCGCCGGTCACGACGTGGCGGTTCGTGAGGATCCATCCGTTCGCGTCATAGAGCACGCCGGACCCGACGCCCGTCGCCGGGATGTTCTGGCCCTGGAAGAAGCCGTTGCCGTTGCTCGCCTGGCCCTGGGTGGTGATCGTGACGATGGCCGGGCTGACGTTGTCCGCGGCGGCGACCGCGGCGGAGGATTCCGAGATCGTCACCGACTGGGTCCCGCTCGCCACCTGCGCCGGGATGGCCGCGGAGATGGTCGGTCCCGCCGGCTGGTCGAGCGCGCCGGTCGCGCGGAGGACGCCATACGTGCCACCCGCGGCGAGGATCGCGCTCAGGAGCGACGCGGCCACGACCGGCACGACGATCCCTCCGCGCCGACGGCCATCCGACGTCGCAGTGGGCGCGGGCGCCGGCTCGAACCAGTGCTCGGGCGTCCCATTCGCGGAGGGCTCCGTGGCCCACGCCGGCCGCGTCTCCGGGGCGGGCGTGTACGCGGCGGTGGGCGACTCGCCCGATCGCCACGCGGAGACCGGCTCGGTGGGCACCGGGCTCTGCTCCGTCGGCTCGGCCGGGCCAGCCGCGGCCGCGGCTGGCGGGGTGTCCACGGCGAGCGACTCCGTCGGCTCGGCCGGGACCCCCGCGGACGCGACCGCCGCAGCCAGCGGCTCGGTCGGCACGGTGACCGGCGGAACCGGTGCGGACGCGGCGGTGTCCTGCGGCGGCCACGGGGGAGGGGAGGCAGGCGACATCGGGGCGTCGGGCGCCGCGGGCTGGGGCCAGGTGGGCTGGTCGGTCATCGAGGGATGGACTCCTTGGGGGCGTGTCCCGGCACGGTCGGTGCTTCCGGATACCTGCACGCCACGACTTCGGTCAAGCGTGACCGGCGCGGATTCAGCGACGGGGCGCGGATGGTGAAGTTTCCTCCACCTCGACCGCCGGATCGGCGCCTTCCATGGCCCCTCCGGCACGCGGATCGCGGGGGAGCGTGACGATGACCGTCGTGCCCGTCCCGAGGCGGCTCTCGACCGAGACGCGGCCCCCGTGCATGTCCACGATCGACTTGACGATCGCGAGCCCCAGGCCGCTCCCGGATCCGCGGGCCTCGTTCGACCGCGAGCCCCGGTAGAACCGCTCGAAGATGTGCGGCAGCTCGGCCGCGTCGATCCCGATGCCCGTGTCCGTGACCACGAGCCGCGCGCCTTCGCGGGTCGGCGACAGGATCACGCGCACGGTCCCGCCCCGCGGCGTGAACTTGAGCGCGTTGCCGACGAGGTTGGCCACCACCTGTCCCACCCGCAGAGGGTCGTGGCGGATCCGCAGCGGACGATCCGGGAGCTGGACCGTGAGCGCGACACCGCGCTTCGTGGCGGCCGCCTCGGCCTGACCGACCGCCGACTCCACGACCGCGCGGATGTCGTCCGGTCGGAGATCGAGCTGGAGGAGGCCGGAGTCGAGCTTGGAGAGCTCCAGGAGATTCTGGGCGAGCCAGTCGAGTCGCTCGATCTGCTGGGCGCTCGATTCGAGGAACTCCTCTCGCGCGACCACGTCCTCCACCGCGCCCTCGCGCAGCAGCTCGTTGAACGTCCGCAGCGCCGAGATCGGCGTGCGGAGCTCGTGGCTCACGTCCGCCAGGAAGTCGCGGCTGCGGTCGCGGTCGCGCCGGACGATCTCGAGGCTCTCCTGGAGGCGCGCGGCCATCGCGTTGAACTGGCGCGTCAGCTCGGCCACCTCGGTGGAGCCCGTCTCCGCCAGCGCTGACGGGACCCGCTGCGTCATGTCGCCCGCGGCCATCTCGCGCGACGCCACGGTCAGGCGGCGCAGCGGCGTGGTGAACCGACGCGCAAGGTATGCGGCCACGAGCATGGCGACCGCGAGGCCCACGAACGCCCCGAAGGCGAGCACGCCGGTGATCGCTGCGATCGTGCTCGATCGAAGCGTGTAGGGATCCGCGAGCGTGACCTGGATGGCCGACACGGGGCTGAACCCGTCGTCGGGCTGGTACCAGGCGTCCTTGTGGAGGCTCTCCCGCGCCTGGCCGGCCTGCGGCTTGGCGGTCAGGCTCCCCGCGTACGTGGCGCCCGCCACGGCCGCGAAGACCGGCGAGTCCGCCGAATCGCGCCCGAGGATCCCGACGGTGACCGCGACGTCCGCCTGTGCGAACTGGTTCGCGATCGCGGAGAGGAACGACGGGTTGCGCAGGAGCCGGTCGACCTGCGGGTCCACGATGCCGTCCGCGAGCACGATCCTCCCCGTAGACGATTCGTTCCGGGCGAGCGTCCCCACGATGCTCGCGACCGACGACGTGCGGAACTGGAGGTTGTCCGCCTCCTGCCGGCCGAAGTAGTCGTCGAGACGGTTGAACGCCAGGAGGCCGACGACCGCGAGCGTGAGGGCCACGACGCCGACGAACCCGAGGGTCAGCCGGCCCTGGAAGGACCGGGGGACCAGGCGCACGACGGGGCGCGGGAGGCGCGGGAGGCGCGATGGATGCGGGAGGCGCCGGCCTCCGGCCGCCACCGGCTCGTCGGTCGCGGGGACCGTGTCGGACGGCGGCGCGTCCGAGGCCGCCTGGCCGAGCGCCGGGTCCGCGCTCCCGACGGGGCGGGCGCTCGTGTCAGCGCTCCGCGAACGCGTAGCCGGCGCCGCGCACGGTCATCACGAACGTCGGGTTGGACGGGTCGTCCTCGATCTTCTCGCGCAGGTGGCTGATGTGGACGTTGATCGTCTTCTCGTCCTGGTCGAGCGCCTCGTAGTCGCGGATGAGCTCGAGCAGCTCGCGCCGTGAGAACACCCGCCCGGGGCGTGCCGCGAGGTGGCGGAGGATCTCGAACTCGGTCGCGGTGAGCCCCACCCGGCGGTGCCCGCGCTGCACGCGCCGCCGCTCCAGGTCGATGAGCAGGTCGCGATGCCGGATCACCCTTCCGCCGGCCGCGTCGGCGAGGTCGCCGTATGCCCGCCGGAGCAGCGCCTTGATCCGGCTCATGAGCTCGCGGAGGCTGAACGGCTTCGTCATGTAGTCGTCCGCGCCGAGCTCGAGGCCGATGACCTTGTCCACCTCGTCGTCGCGGGCCGTGAGCACGAGGATCGGCGCCTTGGACCCGGCCGCGCGGACGCGGCGCAGCGTCTCGAAACCGTCCATGCCCGGGAGCCGGACATCGAGAACGATCAGATCGGGAGCCTGGTTCGTCGCGAGCTCGAGACCCTCTTCGCCGGAGCGGGCGATGATCACCTCGTACCCCTCCTGCTGGAGGGCGTACTGGACCCCGCGGGCGACGGCGTACTCGTCCTCGACGATGAGGATCGTGGCGGCCATACGCCCGGGATGATACGTCCGAAACGCCGCGGACCTCGTGCGCGGGGGCCCGGCACACGCGTGTGGTACGGTACAGGTCACGGTCCACGGGCCCGCATACCTCGCGCGCCCGTCGCGACGCCACCGCCGAAATCGGGCGAGCCGACCGAGTCACCACGCAGAGGTCACAACGTGAGCAGCACCCGCCCCACGCTCGCCGCCGAGACACGCGATGTCCTCGGGAAGAAGGTCGCCCACCTCCGGCACAAGGGCCGGCTCCCCGCCGTCGTCTTCGGACACGGGCAGACGTCGGTCCCGATCACCGTCGACGCGCACGACTTCGAGATCCTCCGACGGCGGATCGCGGGCTCCACGCTCGTCGACGTGTCGATCGACGGCGAGAAGCCGCATCCGGTCCTCGTGCAGCGCGTCCAGATCAGTCCGGTGACCCGGAAGATGCTCCACGCGGAGCTGTTCCTCGTCCGGATGACCGAAGAGGTCACGATGGACATCCCGGTCGTGACGACCGGCGAGTCTCCCGCCGTGTTCGACCTGGGAGGCACGTTGCTCCACGCCCTCGAGTCGGTGCGGGTCAGGGCGCTCCCGGGCAACCTGCCCGAGCGCTTCGAGGTCCCGGTGGAGGCGCTCGTCGACTTCGAGATGTCCGTCCACGTCCGCGACCTGGTGGTGCCCGCCGACGTCACCCTGCTCACGGATCCCGACGAGATGGTCGTCCGCGTCCTCGCGCCGCGCGTCGAAGCCGCGGTCGCGGTCGAGGCCGCCGAGGGCGAGGGCGGCGAACCTGCGACCGCGGAGGCCGCCACGGAGTCGTCCGGCTCCTGAGGTCCTTCGACCGGCTCGTCGCCGGCATCCCGCCCACTCATGGAAGCCCGCCGGGCCCGCCCGGCGGGCTTCGTCGTTCCCGGCGCGCCCCGCGGACGGAGCGGCGGCCCGCGCCACGCGGCCCGCGCCACGCGGCCCGCGAGGGCGTGCCGACGTGCCCGCGACGCGTGGTGCCGTCCGGCATCCCGATGCGGGCGCTTTCGCCGCAGACGCCGCAGGCCGGCGGGGCCAGAGTGAGGCGACGGGGTGCGGCCCGCGCGTCCGCGCCGCGTGAAGGGAGTCCAGCCGCGATGAAGAAGATCCTTCTCGCCTACGACGGAGGTGAGCCCGCACGCCATGCCCTCGACACGGCCGCCGAGTTCGCACTCAAGTTCGGGGCGTCCATCAGCGTCGTGAGCGTGGTCCCCGTGCACCCTGGCCGCGCGCCGGTGGAGCCGTGGGACGACAGCGCCGTCCACGCCCAGGAGCTCCTCGAGGCCCGCAGTCTGCTCCGGCAGAAGGGCATCGAAGCCGATCTCATGGAGCCTGCCGGCGACCCGGCCAGGACCATCGAGCACATCGCCGCAGAGGGCGGGTTCGACGCGATCGTCCTGGGCTCGCGTGGGCTCTCCGCCCTCGGACGGGCCCTGCAGGGCAGCGTCTCGGAGCACGTGGCCACCCACGCGGAGGCCACGGTCATCATCGCCCGTTGACCATCCCCACGACCAGCCCCGGGTGCGACGCATCCGGGCGCCGGAACGCGCCATCCGCCCGGGATGTCGCCCAGCATGAGGTCCTCTGGTGAGCACGTTGCGCGCGGCGTACGCCGCGGTTCGCGCCGGCACGCAAGCGCCCGTCCCGCTGCGCGGCCTCGATCTCCTCGGCGATGAGATCCTCAACAAGGACGCGGCCTTCACCCTCGAGGAGCGTGACGCGTTCGGCCTGCGCGGACTCCTGCCGGCGAATGTCCTCGGGATCGAGGACCAGGTCGCCCTCGAGCTCGAACATGTCCGCCGGAAGGCGGATCCCCTCGAGCGGTACATCGGGCTCGCGGCGCTCCTCGATCGCAACGAGACGCTCTTCTACCGGGTCCTCGTCGACCACCTCGACGAGTTCCTCCCGATCGTCTACACGCCCACCGTGGGCCTCGCGTGCCAGCGCTTCAGCCACATCGTGCGCTACACGCGCGGCGTCTGGATCACGCCCGACGACGCGGGGCGCGTGGCGGAGGTGCTCCGCAACGCCGGCCAGGAAGACGTGCGGCTCATCGTCATCACGGACAACGAGCGCATCCTCGGGCTGGGCGACCAGGGCTGCGGCGGCATGCCGATCCCCATCGGGAAGCTCGCGCTCTACTCGGGCGGCGCCGGCATCTACCCCGCCCTGACCATGCCCATCTCGCTGGACGTCGGGACCGACAACGCGACACTTCGCGACGACCCCTTCTACCTGGGCTGGCGCCACGCGCGCCTGCGCGGCGACGCGTACGACGACCTCGTGGAGGAGTTCGTCGAGGCGGTCCTCGAGGTCTACCCGCATGCGATCGTGCAGTGGGAGGACTTCAAGCAGCACAACGCGATCCGGCTGCTCGACCGGTACCGCCGGCGGATCGCCAGCTTCAACGACGACATCCAGGGCACCGGGGGCGTGGTCCTCGCCGGCATCCTCGCCGCCTGCCGCCACCTCGGCGAACCACTGTCGGCGCAGCGGTTCCTCATGCTCGGGGCCGGCGCCGCGGGCGTGGGGATCTCTCGGACCATCCGGGCGGCGATGCGGACGGACGGCATGCCGGAGGATGCGATCCGCCGCGCGATCGTGCACGTCGATTCCTCGGGGATCGTCCACGTCGATCGGCCCGGGCTCGACGACGACAAGGTGCACGTCGCTCTCGACGCGTCCGACATGGCCGCCCACGGGCTCGCGCATGGGATGGATCTCGCGGAGATCGTCGAGGCGGTCAAGCCGTCGTTCCTCATCGGGACGAGCGGGACTCCGGGCGCGTTCACCCGCGAGGCCATCGAGGCGATGGGTCGACACGCGCGCACGCCGATCGTCATGCCGCTCTCGAACCCGACCGACAAGACCGAGGCGCTACCGGGCGACATCCTCGCGTGGACGGGCGGCCGGGCGCTCATCGCCACCGGGAGCCCATTCGCGCCCATCACCGTCGACGGCGGCCAACGCGTCATCGGCCAGGCGAACAACGTCTTCATCTTCCCCGGGCTCGGCCTCGGATGCATCGTGGCCGAGGTCAGGGAGATCACGGACGACCTGTTCCTCGTTGCCGCGCGAACGCTCGCCGAGCTCGTCTCGGCGGATCGGCTCGCGGTCGGTGCGCTCTACCCGCCGGTCGGCGATCTCCGCACGGTCTCCCGTGCCATCGCGCTCGCCGTCGCGCGTACCGCGCGTGACGCCGGTGCCGGGCGTGCCTACCACGACGAGCAGCTCGAGGCCGCCGTGGACGCTGCGATGTGGTACCCGGAGTACGTCAGGTACGAGCCGGTCTGATCGGACCGGCGCGCGGACAGGTTGCCCGCCGGCCGCCCGGACGGCCGGCGGGCACCGGCTCGCCCGGTGGGCCGTTCCGGCCGCCGCCGTATCATCGGCGTGTGGCACTCCCGTTCACGCCGCCGCTGCCGCCGATGCTCGCGGCCCCGGCGCGCGAGATCCCCGGCGGCCCCGGCTGGCTCTACGAGCCCAAGTGGGATGGGTTCCGCGCGGTCGTCTTCCGTGATGGCGAGACGACCCTCATCCAGAGCCGCGACCTCAAGCCACTCGACCGCTACTTCCCCGAGCTCGCCGAGCCGCTGCGCGCGAGCCTGCCGGAGCGGTGCGTCGTCGACGGCGAGATCGTCATCGCCCGCCGGGCGGCGCCGGGCGCCCCCACCGTGCTCGACTTCGACGCGCTGCTCCAGCGGATCCACCCGGCGGCGTCGCGTGTCGCCAGGCTCGCCGGCGAGACCCCGGCGTCGTTCGTGGCGTGGGACCTGCTCGCCCTCGACGACGACGACATGCGGGATCGGCCGCTCGCGGAGCGCCGGCGGGTCATCGAGGCCGCGATGGCGCACGCTGCCCCTCCCGTCCACCTGACGCCGGCCACCACGGACGCCGCCGTCGCCGCCGACTGGTTCGCCCGGTTCGAGGGAGCGGGGCTCGACGGCGTCGTCGCCAAGCGGCTCGACGGACGCTACGAGCCGGGCCGGCGCGCGATGGTGAAGGTGAAGCACGCCCGGACGGCCGACTGCGTCGTCGGCGGGTTCCGGTGGCACAAGGACGGCCCCGGCGAGCTCGTGGGGTCGCTTCTCCTGGGCCTGCACGACGACGCGGGCGGGCTCCACCACGTGGGCGTGGCGTCCGGCTTCAGCCGCGAGCGCCGCGCGGCGTTCGCGGCCGAGCTGGCGGACCGCGCCCTCGGCGCGGGCGCCCCGCACCCGTGGATCCCCCGGGCCGAGGACGGTGCCCCGATCCGCATGCCCGGCGGCGAGAGCCGCTGGAGTCACGGCCGGTCGCTCGACTGGGTGCCGCTGCCTCCGGACCGGGTCGCGGAGGTCGCCTACGATCACCTGCAGGGTGACCGGTTCCGGCATGCCACGTCGTTCGTCCGGTGGCGCGACGACCGGAGCCCGGACGGCTGCCGCTACGATCAGCTCGAGGTCACGCCGGCGCGCGAGCTCGGCGAGGTGTTCCTCGCGGGCGGTCCGGGATGAGCGCGGCGATGGCGCCCGGCACCGCACTGCGGCGTGCCGGCGAGCCGGGTTGGACCGCGCGCGGCCGCGCGCCGCGGCGGCTGTTCGTTGGCGCGGCGATCGTCGGGATCGCGTTGGGGCTCGTCGCCGCGCCCGCCGGTCCCGCGCTCCGGGCGTCGCTCGCCGGGCTCGGCGCCG
>CAIYQJ010000363.1 GCA_903928275.1 uncultured Chloroflexota bacterium | reverse complement strand
TGAACACGGCCGCCGGCGCCACGTGGGTCTCGATCCACCACGGCGGCGGCACGGGGATCGGGTACAGCCAGCACGCGGGCATGGTCGTCGTCGCCGACGGGACGGAGATGGCCGCGCTGAAGCTGGCGCGCGTCCTCACGTCCGACCCGGGGATGGGCGTCATCCGCCACGCGGATGCGGGATACGAGCGGGCGATCGAGGTGGCCGCGGAACGCGACGTCCGGATCCCGATGCGCGAGGGATGACGGTCGCCTCCATGGCCGCCGCGGACCCGCCCGGACCGCGCTCCGATGCCGGCGAGCCGGTGGTCGGTGTCGGCGCGCCGGTGGCTGGTGCCGGCCGCCCTGGATCCGGCGCGCCGGTGGCCAGTGCCGGCCGCCCCGATGGCGGCGTGCCTGACGGCGGCGAGTCGGTGGCCGGTGCCGGCCGCCCTGAATCCGGCGCGCCGGGACCCGTCGAGCGCGCTCACCTGTGGGCAGTCCGCCACTGGCCGAAGACGCTTCGGAACCGCGTCGCCGTGGTCGCGCTCGCCGTCATCGCGCTCGGCTTCGTCGTCATCGCGACGTTCGGTCGCCTCGTCAACCTCGCGGTCAGCCTGGACCTCCTCGCCTACGTGGGCCTCATGGTCTTCTGCTGGGTCGGGGCCGGCGGCGCCCTCGTGCCGATCCCAGGGGTCCGGGAGCTCAGCTGGATCATGGTCGTGAACCAGGGCGCCGCGCTGGACCCGGTCCTCGTGGCGCTCCTCGCCGCGCTCGCGATGGGGCTGGGGCAGAGCTCGTACTTCCTCGCGACGCGCGAGGGCGTGCATCACGTCGCCGGACATCGCGGCCGCCACGCACACGCCGACGGCGCAGCCGGCCCCCCCTCCGGTGATGTGGCGGGCGGCGGCGAGCCCCCGTCGGCGGCCCCGGCTCGCGTTCGACCGTGGAGCGGCATCGTCGCTCGCTCGCGGACCCTCCTCGAGCGCGGTAAGGACGCGGTCACGCGTCTCATGCACGTGCATCCGCAGCGGACGATCTTCATCCTGTCGGTCGTCCCCAACCCGCTCACGACGTTCGCCACGGTGACGGCCGCCGCCCTCGGGGTCCGCTATCCGCGCTTCTTCGCGGCGTCGCTCGCCGGCTTCATCCTCCTGACGTCGATCCTCGTCATCGCGGGGCAGGGGATCATCGCCGCCCTTGGGATCCACGGCTGACCGCGGACGGGCCACGACGACACGGCGCCGCCTCGCCCACCGAGCAGCCGGCTGGATACCGCCCCGGGGCGCTGCTATCCGGCACGACGCGGTCGTCGAGCGCCATGTATCGCCCGGGGCGCTGCTATCCGGCCGGAGGGCGTCTTTGACGCCCGGATATCGCCCGGTGCGCTGCTATCCCGCCGGAGGGCGTCTTTGACGCCCGGATATCGCCCGGGACGCTGCCAGGCGCGGATCTGGCGGTGACCACGTTGATACCAGCGTCCCCGGCGATTTCTGGCTGCCCCGCCGGGCCGCCGTGGCTCGCCCCGGCCCGCCCGGGCAGCCCGGGCCTCCTGACCCGCCCGCGTCCG
>CAIYQJ010000362.1 GCA_903928275.1 uncultured Chloroflexota bacterium | reverse complement strand
GTGTAGCCTCGCAGCAGGTGATCGCGGAGCACGCCGTTGGCCCAGATGCGGAACTGGGTGCCGCGTCGCGAGTTGACCCGGTAGCCAACGGAGATGATGACGTCGAGGCTGTATGACGTGACCGGCCGGCCGCCGTCGGGGGTCCTATGCAGATTCTGCATAGAACCCTCTCGTGGCAGTTCGCCCTCCCGGAAGGCGTTCCCGATGTGCCGGGCGATCACCGACTGTTCCCGGTCGAACAGCTCGACCATCTGGGCCTGGGTCAGCCAGACCGTCTCGCCGACAAGGCGGACATCAACGCTCGGTCCATCCGCCGACTCGAAGACGACGACCTCGCCGGTCGGCCCGTTGATCTCGGTGATCTCGGTCTCCTCGCTCACGTCTTCATCCGACGGCGGGCCTGGCCCGGAGGCGAACGGGGAGGATCGGCGGGGGCTTCTTTGAAAGGTGCCTGGACCTCCCGAATCCCGTGGGAGGTTCGCGCCATCTTCGGCCGCGAGCTCGCCCGGTTCGTAGTGGGGCCCGGAAGACCTTGACGATGGGCACGGTCTGAGCAGCGAGTCCGGCCGAGCCGGCGATCGGCCCGAGGCGAGCGGCGGCTGTCGAAGGCCGAGCTCGCCGATCGCGCGGGGATGGAGCGCCCGTTCGTGTCCCCGAAGCCCATGCATCCCGGGGGCATGGGGGTCGCCACGCTCGTCGCGCTCCCGCGGGGGCGGGCGGAGCCGAGCACCCGGCGACGCGGGCCCGGTCTCGGAGCCCCGGCCGCGGGGGGCGCGCGGCCGGGCGCGTGCGGGATCGTGCTCCGGCCGCCGGTCGTCTGGTCCGAACGCATGAGCCGCCCGGGTACCTATGAGCCGCCCCGAGTGGCCCGGTCGGACGGTGGCGGCAGGGACCCGGTGCATCGGACGATGGAGCCCACGCGGACCCAGCTCGGGCCCGTCGTCGAACGAAACAGTGGGGCTTGTATCCGGTGGGATGTTGCGTCGCCCGGCGCGCGGGCGGACGGTAGATCGAGCAGCCCCAGGAAGTCCCCTTGAGGGAGGTGCGGGCGCTGTTCGCGTGCCCGGACCCCTGCCTCCCCGGTGATCCCGCAAGGAAGAGAGTGATCCAGGTGCCCGAGATCCAGACCCGCTCGACCCTCCGGTTGCGCGTGCTCGCGGCCATTGGGTCGCTCCTCATCGTCGCGTCCCTCGGAGCGCCGGTCACCGTGCTGGCGGCCGCCAACACGGTCACCCTGGGCGGCCAGGCGCCCAACCCCGTGACGGCCGGCGGCGACGCCACCTACAGCGTCACGGTGACGCTCAGCGGGTCCGGGACCATCAGAGACACAAGGGTCAACCTGGTCGGTCCCCTCTTCGATGCGACCCAAAGCGCTTCGCCGCCCTGCTGGACCTCGAATAGCTCCGGCTCCACGCACGGGACCCTGACGGTCCACACGACCAGTTCCACGGAAAGCCAGGGGCCATTCACCGTGTACGTCCAGACATGGACGTCCACTAACGGGTCGTGCACGCTGACCAACGATTCAACTATCGAGGGGACTGCGTACCTCGTCATCGCAGGCGCGGCGCCGACCGTCACCGCGGCCAGCCCGAACTACGGGCCGACCGTCGGCGGCACAGCGGTCACGGTCACCGGGACGGGCTTCATCGGCGCCACCGCCGTCACGTTCGGAACAACGGCCGCGACGAGCGTCACCGTGAACTCGGCCACGCAGATCACTGCCACCTCCCCGGCCGGGTCCGGCAACGCCGATGTGACGGTCACGACCCCCAGCGGCACCTCGGCGACTTCGTCCGCGGACCTGTTCACCTACTGCGGCGAGGCGCCAAATGCGTGCAAGCTCGTCTTCACGCAACAGCCCGGCGGCGGCACCGGCGGCACGGCCTGGGGCACCCAGCCGGTCGTCACCGTCCAAGCCATCGACGGCACCGCGGTCACCGGCTCGACGGCCTCGATCACCCTGGCGATCAAGGCGGGCACCGGCACGTCCGGGGCGGCCCTCACGTGCACGGCCAACCCACAGACCGCGACGAGCTCCGGCGTCGCCACGTTCACCGGCTGCCAGATCGACAAGGTCGGAACCGGGTACATGCTCACCGCGACGAGCGCCCCCTTCGCCGCGGCCGTGAGCACCCCGGCGTTCGACATCACCGCCGGGGCGGCGGCGAAGCTCGCGTTCACGACCCAGCCCGGCGGCGGCGTGCATGACACGGCCTGGGGCACCCAGCCGGTCGTCACGGTCCAGGACGCCGGCGGCAACACCGTCACCGGCTCGGCCGCCGAGGTCACCCTCGCGATCACCGAGGGCACCGGCACGTCCGGGGCGGCCCTCGCGTGCACGGCCAACCCGCAGACCGCGAGCTCCGGCGTCGCCACGTTCGCCGGCTGCAAGATCGACAAGGTTGGGACCGGTTACACGATCAACGCGGGAGCGACCGCGGTGCCTTCCGTGCTGAGCGGTGCGACGAGCAACTCGC
>CAIYQJ010000361.1 GCA_903928275.1 uncultured Chloroflexota bacterium | reverse complement strand
CTCGCGGGACGCGCCGGGCTCGCGGGACGTGCCGGGGCCACCGGCGGACGCCGCACTCATCGGACGAGCCTCCCCGTGCGGATCGTGGCCGCGCGGTAGA
This sequence comes from uncultured Chloroflexota bacterium, assembly GCA_903928275.1. GTDB lineage: Bacteria > Chloroflexota > Limnocylindria > Limnocylindrales > CSP1-4 > CAIYQJ01. The sequence continues at coordinate 2,825 of CAIYQJ010000361.1, read as the reverse complement.
CGTCGCCCGGGAGACCGCGCTCGGCGACCGCGTCAGCCGCCGCGAGCACCTCGTACTCGACGCGCTTGATCTCCGGGAAGACGTCCGTCCCCACGACGTCGAGCATCGCCCACGAGGCGCGCGGGTCACCGTCGAACGCGAACCCCGCGCTGCCGTCGTTCACGATCATCCGCCACCCCATGTCGCGGATCTCCGGGACGTGCGTGTGGCCGCAGCAGATGACGCGCGCGTCGGTGCGGGAGACGCGCTCCAGTGTCGCGGTGGCGTCGAGGTCCGTGTCCAGACCCGCGGTCTGCGATCCGGGCGACGCGTGGCAGACGAGCACGAGCGTCCCATCGATGCGGAGCCGGTGCTCCGAGGGCAGCCGCCGCAGCCAGTCGAGGCGTTCGGCGCCCAACTGGTCGTGCGCCCACTCCGCGGCGACCCGGAAGTGCTCCGGGGGTCCGTCCGTGAACCACGGGAAGGCGGCCGTGTAGTCGAAGTCGGCGACGGCGACGTCCGTGTTGCCCGCGAGGATCCGGGCGCCGGTCGCCTCCATCTCGCGGAGGAGGTCCACGGTCCCCGCGGGGTCCGACCCGTTGAACGCGAGGTCGCCCGCGACCGCGACGATGTCCGGCGCGGCGAGGCGCACCGCCTCACGGACCGCCTCGAGCGCGTGGCGGTTGCCGTGGACGTCGGACAGGACGGCGATCCGCGCCATCAGCGCAGCACCGAAGCGTCGGGGATGACGAACGACAGCGTGGCCTCGCAGCAGACCTCGCCATCGACGCTCGCGACGCCCCTGCCCCGGCCGAATCGCCGGCCGATCTTCTCCATGGTCACCTCGAGCCTGAGGACATCGCCCGGCTTCACGACCTTCTTGAACCGGCACTCGTCGATCCCGGCGAAGAGCCCCACCCGGTCGCCGAACCCCTCCTGCTTGGCGACGTACACGGCCATCGTCTGCGCGAGCGCCTCCACCTGGAGGACACCGGGCATGACGGGCATGCCCGGGAAGTGGCCACCGAAGAACCACTCCGTGGCGGTGACGGCCTTGATGCCCACGATCCGGTGCGCGTCGGCGTCGTACTCGTCGATGCGATCGACGAGGAGGAACGGCCACCGATGCGGCAGGAGCGCCTCGATCTCGCGCGTCGTATGGATGGGATCGGTCACGGGTGGCCTCGATGGCGGGGGGTGGGCGGTCTCATGCGCGACGCTGCTTGCCGAGGAACGCGGCGGCTCCCACGCGGTCGAGCAGCGCGGTGGTGAACGTCCCGGCGCGGAAAGCCTCGCTGTCGAGGAGCGCGCGGTGGAACTCGCGGTTCGTCACGACGCCCTCGAGGACGAGGTCGTCGAGCGCCACCTTCGCGCGGGCGATCGCGACATCGCGGTCGTCGCCCCAGACGACGAGCTTGCCGAGGAGCGAATCGTAGTACGGCGGGACCTCGTAGCCGGCGAAGAGGTGCGAGTCCATCCGCACCCCGGGGCCGCCGGGCGGCAGGTAGCGTCCCACGCGGCCGGCCTGGGGTCGGAACTCGTGCGCCGGATCCTCTGCGTTGATCCGCATCTCGATGGCGTGGCCGCGGATGCGCACGTCCTCCTGGCGGATCGGCAGGGGCTCGCCGGCCGCGATGCGCAGCTGGAGCCCGACGAGGTCGATGCCGGTGAGCATCTCGGTCACGGGATGCTCCACCTGGATCCGGCAGTTGAGCTCGATGAAGTAGAACTCGCCGTCGGGGTCCACGAGGAACTCGAGCGTGCCGACGTTCTCGTACCCGGTCGCCACGAGCGCCCGGATCGCCCGATCGCACAGCTCGTCGCGCCGCTCCGGCGAGAGCGCGGCGGTGGGGCCCTCCTCGAGCACCTTCTGGTGGCGGCGCTGGACGGAGCAGTCGCGCTCGCCGAGGTGGACGCCGTTCCCGGCCGCATCGACCGCGACCTGGACCTCCACGTGCCGGTTCTCGGGCAGGTACCGCTCGAGATAGAGCGAGTCGTCGCCGAACGCCGCGCGCGCCTCCGACCGGCAGACCGGGAGCGCGGCCTCGAGCTCGCGCGGCGTGCGCACCGTGCGCATCTCCTTCCCTCCCCCGCCGGCGGACGGCTTCACGAGGACCGGGTAGCCGATGCGCGACGCCTCCGCGAGCGCGTGGCTCTCGTCGCGGAGCATCCCGTCCGAGCCGGGGATCGTGGGGAGGCCGTGCTCCGCGAGCAGGCGGCGGGTCCGCTCCTTGTTGGCGAAGCGCTCGAGGACCGCCGGCGGCGGCCCCACGAACGTGAGGCCGTGGGCGAGGACCGCCTCCGCGAAGCCTGCGTCCTCCGAGAGGAACCCGTACCCGGGGTGGATCGCGTCACAACCGGTGACGAGCGCGGCGCTGATCATCGCCGCGGCCGAGAGGTAGCTGCGGCGCGCGTCGGCCGGGCCCACGCAGATCGCCTCGTCCGCCAGCTGCGCGGGGAGACTGTCATGGTCGGCCTCGCTGTATGCGACGACCGCCCCGATCCCCAGCGTCCGGCACGCCCGGAGGATGCGCAGGGCGATCTCTCCGCGGTTCGCGATGAGGACGCGCGTCACGCTCATCGAGGGTCACCGGCGATACCCTCGGCGGGACCCGAGACGAGCTCGATGCGGACGAGCTCCTGGCCGTACTCCACGCCGTCGCCCGGGTCCACGTAGCTGCCGCCCACGACGCCGTCCGCGGGGGCGAGGACGTCGTGCGGGACGCCGAGAACGTCCACGACGCCGAGCCGGTCGCCGGCCCGGACGCGGCTCCCCACCGCGAGGCCGGGGCGGGGGCGGTAGACGCCCACGGCTGGCGCGATCGCCACGGCGCGCGGCCGGGGCG